>JAZNUO010000149.1:0-11466 GCA_045592305.1 Eubacteriales bacterium
CCCTTTCAAGAACTTTCAAAAAAGTATTATTTATCAATGTTTATTGAAAGTTTTTGAGATTCCAAAGAACTTTTTTCAAAAAGTTCTTTGGCGGGGTGCAGGGGCAGAGCCCCTGCCCGATAAACCCCAATTTGAAATTCCGACCGAATCTACCACTTTTCGTGAAAATCTAACAAATCTGCGCAAACTTCCCCCACTTCTTCCTATGAAATATGGCAAACTGCCGAAAATGCAAAATCCGCCGAAAAAATCAGCGAAAAAGGTTGCCTTTTTCCCTATGTTTGTGGTATAATAAAGTGTGTCTGGAAATCTGCCCATTTCGCGAAAAAACACGGGAGGAAAGCGCCATGCTCGATCTGCAAAGAGCCGGTATGTGGAAGCGGTTGTCCGCGGCTCTGTTTGATGCCATCATACTCTTTACGGTCATTGTCGGCATGGCTCTGCTCCTGTCTACGGTTCTGGATTATGACCGTCACATCGAGCGTATGGACGAGCTGGAGGCGCAGTACGCCGAGAAGTACGGCATCGACTTCGACATCACCGCCGAGGAGATGAAGGCACTCTCGGAGGAGGAGCTGAAGGTCTATGAGGAGGCTGACAAGGCCTATTCCGCCGATCCCGACGTCATCTACACCTACAACATGCTGCTCAGCATGGCCATGATCATCATCACCTTCGCCATCCTTCTGGGCTACCTCCTTCTGGAATTTTTGATCCCCCTGCTTTTGAAAAACGGACAGACTCTGGGAAAAAAGCTCTTCGGGATCGGGCTTATGCGGGTGGATGCGGTGCGTATTCCCGCCATCCTGCTCTTCGCGCGGACGGTGCTGGGGAAGTTCACCATCGGCACCATGATCCCCGTCTACGTCCTCATCATGATCATCTTCGGCCGTCTGGGGCTGTTTGGCACCGTCATCATCGGCGCGCTGCTCCTGATCCAGGCCATTCTGTTCTTCGGCACCCACAACCACACCCCCATCCATGACAAGCTGGCGGGGACGGTGGCGGTGGATCTGGCCTCCCAGATGATCTTCGACTCCCCCGAGGCACTGCTGGAATACAAAAAGCGCCTCCACGCCGAGGCCGCGGAGAAGCGCGAGCGGTAAGACTCCCCCCTTGGGGCTCTATCAGGTTTCATTTTTGAAAATACAAGAACACTCAGGAAGGATGATACGAAAATGAAAGTAGTATTGCAGAATCTAACCAAGGTATTCCCCTCCCGCAACAAGAAGTCGGGGGAAGAGGTGGTGGCGGTCAACGACTTCACCTTTGAGATCCCCGACGGTAAGCTGATCGGTCTGCTGGGTCCCTCGGGCTGCGGCAAGTCCACTACCCTGTACATGATCAGCGGTCTCCAGAAGCCCACGGGCGGTCAGATCTTCTTCGGTGACGACGACGTGACCGAGCTGTCCGCCGAGAACCGCGGTGTGGGTCTGGTGTTCCAGAACTACGCCCTGTACCCCCACCTGACGGTCAAGCAGAACATTCTGTTCCCCCTCCAGAACCTGAAGGGCGCGGACAGGCTTTCCAAGCAGGAGATGCTGGAGAGAGCGCACGAGGCCGCCAAGCTGGTTCAGATCGACGAGCTCATGGAACGTAAGCCCTCCGAGCTGTCGGGCGGTCAGCAGCAGCGTGTGGCCATCGCCCGCGCGCTGGTCAAGATGCCCAAGGTGCTGCTTCTGGACGAGCCCCTGTCCAATCTGGATGCCCGTCTGCGTCTCCAGACCCGTGAGGAGATCCGCCGTATCCAGAAGGAAACCGGCATTACCACCATTTTCGTCACCCACGATCAGGAGGAGGCTATGTCCATCTCGGATCTGATTGTGGTCATGAAGCTGGGCGTCGTTCAGCAGATCGGCGCGCCTCAGGACGTGTATGACGATCCCACCAACCTGTTCGTCGCCAAGTTCCTCGGCACCCCTCCCATCAACGTCTTTGAGGGCGAGGTCAAGGCAGAGAAGCTGGTTATCGGCGGCTCTGCCGTGCTGGACGTTCCCGGCGTTGCCGACCAGGCCGTCTACGTGGGTGTCCGTCCCGAGGGCTTCATCCCCGATGCCAACGGCGCTCTGACCTGCAACCTCAGCGGTGTGGATGTCATGGGCCGCGACGTGTCTTTGGTCTCTACCCACGAAAGCTCCCTCAACCCCGTCGTCCGCTCCATCGTGGACGCCGATGCCGCCAAGAACGCCCGCGGCATCACCGTCTCCTACTCCCTCAAGCCCCACAAGGTATTCCTTTTCAACAAGGAGACCGAGGAGCGCGTGTATTTCGAGGTGAAGTGATATGGTAGAAAGCAAGCATAAATGGAAAGCGTGGCTGTACCTCGCTCCCGCCATCGTACTGCTTCTCATCTTTACGGTATGGCCTATCTTCAATACCCTGCGGATGGCCTTCTGGGACGACTACAGCATCATGAAGGACCTGGGCGGCGACCTGGAGTTCAAGTTCGGTATCAAGAACTTCGTCAAGGTCATCGATTACCAGGGCTTTAAGGACTGCCTCAAGAACACCCTGCTGCTCACGGTTCTGACGGTGCCGATCTCTACGGTTCTGGCCCTGCTCATAGCCGTGTGCCTGAACTCCATCAAGCCTTTGCAGAGACTCCTCCAGACCATCTTCTTCCTCCCCTACGTCACCAACTCCATCGCTATCGGCATGGTCTTCGAGGCTATGTTCAATATCGTGGGTTTTGGAACCAATAACCCCTCCTTCGGTATCATCAATAACGTCTTGGGGCTCTTCGGCGTGGATCCCATCAACTGGATCAACGCGGGCTCGGGCTACTGGGCGAATATCGCGGTGCTGGTGGTCTACATCGTCTGGAACGCCCTGCCCTTCAAGATCCTGATCCTTCTGGGCGGTCTCCAGGGCATCAACAAGCAGTATTACGATGCCGCCAAGGTGGACAGCACACCCCGTGTTCGGGTGTTCACCAAGATCACAGTGCCCCTGCTCTCCCCCATGCTGGCCTACGTGGTCATCACCGGCTTCATCGGCGGCTTCAAGGAGTATTCCTCCATCGTCGGTATCTTCGGTGAGGATATGCAGGCCGTTGGCGGTGAGTCTCTCAACACCATGGTCGGTTACATCTACGACGCTCTGGGCAACCGCGAAGGACGCGCCTCCGCCGCCGCCCTCATCCTCTTCGCCATCATATTCGTTGTCACCATGATCAACCTGTATGTGAGCAAGAAGAAGACCCACTACTGATGAAGGAGGCCTACCATGACAAATCAAGCAACGCTCAGTGAAAAGAATTTGCAGAAGGTCTCCAATAAACAGAAGGGAACCAAGATCGTGGTTCAGGTTCTGCTCTACGCCTTCCTGATCACCATGGCCATCATCGTGGTTTTCCCCTTCTACTGGATGATCATTTCCTCCCTGAAATCCACCGTGGAGTACCGTCTCCCCGTGCCCACTCTGTTCCCCCGTGAGATCATTTGGGGCAACTACGCGGAGGCATTTACCGCCGCCAATCTGGGCAGACTGTTCCTCAACACCGTATTCGTGGGTATCGTCTCCACCGTCCTCTCTCTGGTCATCACGGTTCTCTCCGCCTTCGCCTTTGCCCGTCTTGAGTTCAAGGGCAAGAACGCCATTTTCGGCGCGCTGCTGGCTACCATGATGATCCCCGGTGAGCTCTTCACCATCACCAACTACGTCACAGTCACTAAGCTCGGCTGGATCGACAGCTTCACGGTTCTGATCGTGCCCTTCCTCGTCAGCGTGTTCTACATCTACCTCTTGCGCCAGAACTTCATGCAGATCCCCAACGAGCTGTATCTGGCCGCCAAGGTAGACGGCACGGGGGATTTCAAGTACCTCTGCAAGGTCATGATCCCCCTGTCCCTGCCCACCCTCATCTCCATCACCATCCTGAAGATGATGGGCGCGTGGAACTCCTACGTCTGGCCCCGCCTGGTCACGACCTCCGAGGATATGCGCCTCATCACCAACGGTCTGCGCGATGCCTTTACCGATATGTCGGGACAGGCTAACATCCCCGTGCAGATGGCCGCCGTCGCGGTGGTCTCCTTCCCCCTGTTCCTGGTCTTTATCTTCCTTCGTAAGTACATTATGAAGGGCGTGTCCAGAAGCGGTATCAAGGGATAATTCCTTTTCTCTCGGTTTCATGGGTCTCGGGTCTCCTCGGGACCCCTAAACAAGTAAAATTTTTTTGAAAGGATACAACAAACATGAGCAAGAAGATTCTCTCCATTCTGTTGGCCGTGGCTATGCTGCTGTCCATGTTCGCTCTGGTCGCTTGTGACAAGGGCGGCAATCAGGGCAACCAGGGCAACCAGGGCAACGAAGGCAACGAGGGCAACACCCCCACCGGTAAGCCCGCGGGCATGGCCAGCTTCAACGTTCCCGAGGTCGGTTACGACGGCAGCGCCGTGACCGTGGTGTTCTACCACTCCATGGGCGCGAAGCTCCAGAACGTGTTGAACACCTATATCCCCGAGTTCAACAAGCTCTACCCCAACATCACCATCGAGCACTCCTCCATGGGTGACTATGACGGTGTCCGCGACCAGATCAAGACCCAGCTTACCGCAGGCGAGCAGCCCAACATCGCCTACTGCTACCCCGACCACGTGGCTCTGTACAACGTGGCCAAGAAGGTCATTCCGCTGGATAACCTCATCGCCTCCACCATCGAGGTCACGGATGCTGAGGGCAACAAGACGGTTCTGGGTCTGACCGACGCGCAGAAGGCCGACTTCATCGAGGGCTACTACAAGGAGGGTGCCGCGTTCGATACCCTCGGCACTATGTACACCCTGCCCATGTCCAAGTCCACCGAGGCTCTGTACTACAACAAGACCTTCTTCGAGGAGAACAATCTGAAGGTTCCCACTACTTGGGAGGAGATGGAGCAGCTCTGCGCCGCTATCAAGGCCATCGACCCCGACTGCGTGCCCCTGGGCTATGACTCCGAGGCCAACTGGTTCATCACCATGTGCGAGCAGTACAAGTCCCCCTACACCAGCCTGAATGAGGACGATCACTTCCTCTTTGACAATGAGACCAACCGCGGCTTCGTGAAGATGTTCCGCGAGTGGCACCAGAAGGGCTATGTCACCACCGAGGCCATCTACGGCTCTTACACCTCGGGTCTGTTCACCGCTACCGAGGGTCAGCGCTGCTACATGGTCATCGGCTCCACCGGCGGCGCTTCCTACCAGACTCCTCCCACCGTGGACGGTCAGCCCATGTTCGAGACCGGCATGGCCACTCCTCCCCAGGTGGATCCCAACGCACCCAAGGTCATCTCCCAGGGCCCCTCTCTCTGCATCTTCGACAGCGAGAATCCTCAGGAGGTCATCGCTTCCTGGCTGTTCATGAAGTTCCTGACCACCAACGTCGACTTCCAGGCCGAGTTCTCCATGGCTTCGGGCTACGCTCCCGTTATCAAGTCGGTGCAGGAGAACCCCACCTATCAGGCTTGGCTGGATAAGGCCAGCGGCTACAACAACCTGACCGCCCTGAGCGTCAAGCTGGCTCTCTCCCAGAGCAACGCTTACTTCGTGTCCCCCGCCTTCAACGGTTCCTCCGTTGCCCGTGACCAGGTCGGCATCCTCATGCAGGACGCTCTGGTCAGCACCGACTCCAACGTCGATGCCGTTCTGGAGAGACTCTTCGAGAAGGCTATTGACGAGTGCGAGTACGCCATTGACTGATCTGCGCTTTATAACAGATAGGAAACAATGCTTATGAAGAATTTCACTAAGCTTTTGGTTCTGCTCCTCGTCCTTTCCATGCTCGCGGGCTGCTTTGCAGCCTGCGACGGAGGGAAGAATCCCGAGGATACCACCGCGGACACCACCACAGAAGCCATCACCGGCGAGGGCGACACGCTGGGGGAGGAGGAGCTTGCATTCGTGGATTACGCCTCCACCGTCAAGTTCGATCCCAATTCCGGCCGCGCCTCCGCCACCGTCACCGTCCGCACCTTCGTGGACGGCGATACCACCCACTTCAACATCAGCCACCCCGCCTTCGACGGCGGCATCCTGAAGGCCCGCTACCTCGGTATCAATACCCCCGAGTCCACGGGTCAGATCGAGCCTTGGGGTAAGAAGGCCTCCACCTACACCAAGGAGACCCTCCAGAAGGCTACCTCCATCATCGTGGAGTCCGACAGCGCCACATGGAACCCCGACTCCACGGGCGAGCGCTTCCTTGTCTGGGTCTGGTACAAGACCGCCGACTCGGAGGACTACCGTTGCCTGAATCTGGAGATCCTCCAGCAGGGTCTGGCGGTCTCCTCCAAGTCCTCGGACACGGTCTACGCCGACGTTTGCGTTGCCATCCTGAATCAGGCCGTGAAGCATAAGCTCCACGTCCACTCCAAGGAGAAGGACCCCGACTTCTACTACGGCGCGGCTATGCCCATGACCCTCAAGGAGCTCAAGACCAACATCGAGAGCTACAAGGGTAAGGACGTCAGCTTCGAGGGCGTTGTGATTCGTAACTCCAACCAGACCGCTTACATCGAGGAATACGACGAGGAGACAGGCCTGTACTTCGGTATTCAGGTCTACTACGGCTTCAACCTCGGCTTCTTCGGTGAGGAGATCCTCACCGTGGGCAATCGGGTTCTGGTTGTCGGCTCGGTCCAGTATTACGAGACCGGCGGAACCTACCAGATCGCCGACATCAAGTACCACGCCATGCGTCCCGACGATCCCGAGAACATCCAGCTCATCAGCCAAGGTCACGAGGGCGCGTACACCGAGGTGTCCGCCAAGGAGCTTCTGAGCGGTAAGGTGGACATCGACGTTACCGCCGTGGATGAGGAAGGGAACGAGACCGTGGAGACCAAGACCTTCGACCGCGGCTTTATCACCATGCACGGCTCCGCCTCCCTCAAGGATCTGGTCATTACCAAAATCTACACCACCCAGAACGAGGACTCCTCCAACTTCGGAGCCCTCTCCATCACCTGCGAGGCTCAGGACGGCACCGAGATCGTCCTGCGCACCATCGTCCTCAAGGATGCCGACGGTAAGACCATTACCGCCGACAAGTTCCCCATCGGCTCGGTCATTGATGCCAAGGGCGTGGTGGACGTCTACAACGGCGTGTACCAGCTCAAGGTATTTTCGGCCTCCGATATCACCTTCCATTGATCCCCAAATCAAACCATGAAAGGATAGAACATGAAAAGAATTCTGATTTTGCTTCTGGCACTGATTATGTGCCTGGGCTGCTTCGCCGCCTGTACCACTGAGCCCACCGGCGAGGAGACCACTGTTGACAGCGAGACCACCGCAGGCGAGACGCAGGGTCCCGACGCTGAGGCCGCTACCCTCACCGACGCGGTCAAGTACCTCCGCAGCATCTACAAGGACTCCGCCAAGGAGACCCCCGCTGACTACGACGTGGTCGGTAAGGTGGTCATCGGCGACGTCGAGTTCTCGGTCACTTGGGCTACCGACAACGCCGACATCGTGGTGAAGGTCAGCGAGAAGAACGCCGCCTTCTACACCATTGACATTCCCGTCAAGAATGACACCGCCGTGGACTACAAGCTCACCGCGACCGTCACCGACGCGGCAGGCGAGAGCGAGTCTGTTTCCTTCGACCGCGCTCTGCCCGTGTACGATTCCACCGCCATCGTGGACAAGCCCGAGGAGGGCGTTGCCTACAAGTTCTACATGATCCACGCGTCTCTGGGTCAGACTCTGTTCGCTACCGGCGAGACCCAGGACAATGCCAACAAGTACATCCTGTCCACCACCGATCCCAAGGCCGCTCCCGACTTCTTCGTGGAGGCTGACGGCGAGGGCTTCAAGTTCTTCACCGAGCTGAACGGTGTCAAGACCTACGTGCTGGCTAAGACCACCACCTCCGAGGACGGCAAGGTCTCCAAGTACATCGGTTACTCCACCGAGGCAGGAACCACCTGGACCTACAAGTCCGAGACCAATGCTTGGTACACCACCATCGAGGGTCTGGAGTACGTGGTCGGTACTTACGGCACCTACAACACCTTCTGCATTTCCGAGTCCTCTTACATGACCCCCGAGACCAGCGGTACGTCCCAGTTCCCCGGCGGTCTGATGAAGAAGGACGTGGCTGAGTCCATGACTCCCTCCGAGGGTCCCACCATCTATAACACCCCTGAGGAGATCGTCAATGCCGCTTATGCTCTGGACATCGGCGGCATCCTCTCCGGCGGTCATAAGTACACCCTGACCGGTGTCATCACCTCCATCCCCTCCGCTTGGTCCGACGATTACGGCAACATCACCGTCGTCATCGTGGTGAACGGCATGGATGACAAGCCCATCGAGTGCTTCCGTCTGAAGGGCGACGGTGCCGATAAGCTGGCCGTGGGCGATACCATCACCGTCACCGGTGAGCTGCTCAAGTACGACAACAAGAGCGAGACCGGTAAGGTCGAGTTCAACACGGGCTGCACTCTGGTCGGCGGCGCAACCGCTCCCGAAAACTCCGTCACCAACCCCACCGCTGACGGCGTGTACAAGCTCTACCTCGTTCAGGTCAGCACCGGTAAGACCCTCTTCGCCAACGGCGAGACGCAGGATGATAAGTTCCTGAAGGGCACCACCGACCCCAAGGCAGGTCTGGACTTCCGCGCTGAGATCGTGGAGGGCGGCTTCAAGTTCTACACCGAGATCGGTGGCGCCAAGAAGTACGTCCATGCTCACACCACTACCTCCGAGGACGGTAAGGTTTCCAAGTTCCTTTGCTACGCTGACTCCACCGACGCTGTCTGGAGCTACAAGGCCGAGACCAACGCTTGGTACGTTACCATTAACGGTTTGGAGTACGTGGCCGGTACCTACGGTTCCTACGATACTTTCTCCATCTCCGACTCCAAGTACATGACCGCCGAGAACACCGGCAAGACCCAGTTCCCCCTGAACCTCGTTGAGAAGGCTGTAGCCGAGGGTGGCGACATGGGCGGCGCCGAGACCCCCGACACCCCCGAGACTCCCGACATCCCCGACGATGCCGAGACCATGGTCATCTATTTCCCCAAGGACGGTAAGTACGTCACCGGTATCGAGTACGAGTACACCAGCTCCAAGGGCGCGAAGAAGATGCAGCTCACCCTGACCGAGAACAAGGCCGAGGCTCTGGCCTTCACCGTCATCCGCAACGATGACGGCACCGTCGCCTTCGTGGCCGAGGGCAAGTACCTCATGGCCGACGGCACCAACGTTGAGCTGGTGGCCGCCGCGGGCGAGAACACCCTGTTCGTCATGGAGGAGGCCGACGGCGGCTACTACATCCGCTGCAACACCGCCAACTATCAGGGCAAGCCTCAGTATCTGGAGGTCTATAACGGTTACCTGACCTGCTACGGCATGGGCTCTGATCCCTCCATCTATGTCTTTGCGCTGCAGGACGGCGCGGGCGCGAACGGTAAGGTGCAGGAGTTCGGCTCCGCTCCCGAGACTCCCGACACCCCCGACACCCCCGACACCCCCGATACTCCCGACACCCCTGTGACCGGCAACAACGTTGTCCTGTCCGTGGATACTCTGGGTCTTGCCGCTCAAAGCTATGCCGCCGGCACCGCTACCCTGAACGGCGTTGGCTTTGAGTACATCCAGATGGGTAACTACGGTGACGGTCTCCAGATGAGAGACAAGAACGGTAACACCTCCTCGATCTGGAATACCACCGCGATTACCGGCGGTATTGCAAGAATTGAGCTGGTTTACTCCGATTCGAAGGATGTTTCCCACAGTAACTCCGATGCCGTGGTCTTTACCTTCGGTAACGCGGTCGGCGAGGCAACCTGCACCACCAAGCTGTCCACCACCTCCGGTGTTAAGACCTACACCATCACCCCCGATGCAGGCTCCTACACCTACTTCAAGCTGGAGCATGACCTCGGCTACACCCTCTACTGGAAGTCCATTACCATTGTTTTCACGGACGGTTCCACCGCAAGCATTGGTTGATTGAGCCTTTCAAACAATCCAAGCCCCTTCGCTTCTTAGCGGAGGGGCTTTTCCACACTCGGCGGGTCAGGATTACGGCGGGGATGAGTCAGAATATCCCACCCTCCGTCCCCCTTTTTCATCATTCACGGAATGTTTACGCGCCCTCCTCCGTAAAATCTTCCTTTCCTCTTGACGAATCTTAAGATATTTGGTACAATATAGGTAACATTGAAAACGAGGCGAAGCACATGGATTTCCGAAAACTGAAGCATAGAAAATGGGGTTTGATCGCCCTACTGTTACTGATCTGTACCCTGCTGTCGGGCTGTGACGGGTTGGGAAGCGAGCCCGTCACCACTCCCCCCGACACCATCGTCACCGAAGCCCCTGCCGCGGAGCTTCGTGAGCTCAACATACGGGCGCAAGACACCCTCTACATGGAGGTGGGCGACACCCTCACCCTCACCACCGACGCGCCCGAGGAGCTGTGGGACAGCCTGAAGTGGACATCCTCCGCCCCCTGCGTGGGCATCACCCGCAAGGACGTGATCACCGCCCAAGTCCTCGGAAAGGCTACCGTTACGGTGGAGTACCGGGGTCTGAGCGATAGCATTGAGGTGCGGGTGGTGGACAGGATCCCCGCTGATACCAAGCCAGCGGAGACCACTCCTTCTGAACCCACCGAGACCTCCGAAACTCCCACAGACCCCGACGATCCCGCCGATACCGAGCCCGATACCGAGACCCCTCCTCCTCCTACGGTCATCATCGAGGCCGAACGCTCCCCCGAGGGATATGAGCCCGCAGGCAGTTATGAGGAAGCCCTGAACCGCACCCAAAAGGGCGAGCTGTCGGGCTACCCCTACGTCCCCGATCAGGCTCCCATCATTTCGGACTACCGCCCCACGCAGGACGGGAAGTATATCAAGAACAACGATCCCTACTACATTGACGAGAACACCTACGTGGTGGTGGATGCTTACGGTCGCGAGGTTTTCCGCATTTACCGCGGCGGTGCGTACATCACGCTGGAGGAGGTGGCGGCCTACGTCTGGGCCTTCGGTGACATTCCCGCCAACCACTCCACCGCCAAGAAGACCAACCCCTCCTCCAGCATCTGGGGGGAGTACCTCCGCGTCAACCACACCAAGTTCAGCGGAAGCACCACCAAGTATCCCTATGAGCCCGAGCTACCCCGTATCAGCGGCTGCGGCGGTGATCTCACCTACTACGAGATGGACGTGGGTACCACCGGCACCGACTGCGACCCCGGCTACTACGCCACCATCTACAACAACGGCACCAAGATCACCCGCGGTGCCGCCCGTATCGTCTACGCCCGCTTTGACCGCAACGGCAACGCCATCATCGAGCCCGACGAGAAGTACGTTTTCTACACCTACAATCACTACAACGATTTTCAGGAGTACCTGAACTACTACGGCGGCTGGGGCGAGATGTTCGGTAATATCACGGGCGGTGGCAGTATTTCCAGTAAATACGATTACAACCCCACCCCCTATGTCCCCGTGGTCAC
>JAZNUO010000150.1:0-1594 GCA_045592305.1 Eubacteriales bacterium
GGACTCACCGCCCTGACCGGGCTCGAACTCGGTGACGGGAGGCAAGCGCAGGGGCAGCTCCTCGTAGGGAACGGGCACCATGCCGCAAGAGGGACAATGAACGATCGGAATAGGCTCGCCCCAGTAACGCTGACGGTTGAAGGCCCAATCCTTCATCTTGAACTGGACACCGCCCTCGCCGATGCCCTTCTCCTGCAGCCACTCGATCATGGCGGCGATGGAGTCGGCCTTGTTATCATAGGCGTTCAGGAAGTCGGAGTTGACCATGGGGCCGTCGCCTGTGTAGGCGGCTTCCTCGATATTACCGCCCTTGATGACCTCGATGATGTCGATGCCGAACTTCTTGGCGAAATCGTAGTCGCGCTCGTCGTGGGCGGGGACGGCCATGATGGCACCCGTGCCGTAGCCCATCATGACGTAGTCGGCGATGTAGATGGGGATCTCCTTACCGTTGACGGGGTTGATTCCACACAGACCCTTCAGGCAGACACCCGTCTTGTCCTTGACAAGCTGGGTGCGCTCGAACTCGGTCTTCTTGGTGCACTCGGTCTGATATGCCTCCACCTCGTCCATATTCTCGATGCGATCCTTCATCTTCTCAATGATGGGATGCTCGGGAGCGATGACCATGAAGGTCACGCCGAAGAGGGTGTCGGGGCGGGTGGTGTAGATGCGGAGGGTCTCGTCGGTATCAGTCAGACCGAAATTGACGAAGGCGCCGCGGGACTTACCGATCCAGTTGACCTGCTGCATCTTGATGTTGGGGAGGTAGTCCACGCCGTCCAGACCCTGCAGGAGCTTGTCGGCGTACTCGGTGATGCGAAGGTACCAGACGTCCTTGGACTTCTGGATGATGTCGGAGTGGCAGATGTCGCACTTACCGCCCTGGGAATCCTCGTTGGAGAGCACCACCTTACAGTGGGGGCAGTAGTTGACCATAGCGGTGTCGCGGAAGGCCAGACCCTTCTCGAACATCTTGAGGAAGATGAACTGGGTCCACTTGTAGTAGTCCTCCTCGGTGGTGTCGATGACGCGATCCCAGTCGAAGGAGAAGCCCACGCGGCGGAGCTGGCTGGTGAACTTGTTGATGTTGCGGTCGGTCAGCTCTCTGGGGTGGATGCCCGTCTTGATGGCGGAGTTCTCGGTGGGGAGACCGAAGGCGTCGAAGCCGATGGGGAACAGGACGTTGTAGCCCTGCATACGGCGCTTTCTGCCGATGACCTCCAGACCCGAGTAGGCCTTGATGTGACCCACGTGCATACCAACGCCCGAGGGGTAGGGGAACTCCACGAGACCGTAGAACTTGGGCTTATCGCTATGATCCTCGGCGCGGAAGATCCCTGCATCGTCCCAACGCTTTTGCCATTTCTTTTCAATGGCGGAAAAATCGTACTTCATGGTTGTATCCTTTCGAGAAATAATTTACTTTTTGATAGCCGATTGCAAAATGCTTCAAATTTGGGTTTATAGAAGGGTTTTGCCTATGTACTTTTCTTTCCGTGGCGAAAGAAAAGTACCAAAAGAATCGCCACTTAAGGGAGTCACCCACGGTGCCTCCCTTAAGAAACCCTCCACCTGATCTGCGCGACTCTTT
>JAZNUO010000151.1:0-5846 GCA_045592305.1 Eubacteriales bacterium
ATTGCGGTATTTGAATCTGACATTATCATGAGAAAGCGAGGTGATCGGCACGGTCTGTCAAAGCATTGAGATCGAGAATTTCCGCAACATTGCGTCCGCGTCGGTTGCCTTTAGCGAGGGGGTCAATCTCCTCCACGGGGATAACGCTCAGGGAAAGACAAACCTGCTGGAAGCCGTGTACTTCACCGCGCTTGGAAAGAGCTTCCGACCCGTGAAGGAGGCCGAGATGATCCGTTTCGGTGAGGAGTCCGCCCATTTGGTGAACCGCTTCCGCGATTCGGTGCGGACCCAGAGCCTGTCCTTCCGCATTTTCAGCGGGCGGGGCAAGCGGGTCGTGGAGCAGAACGGGCTGAGGCTTGGGCGTATGTCCGAAATGGTGGGGGCTTTTCGGGTGGTTTTGTTCTGCCCCGAGCACCTCTCCCTCATTCAGGGAGGTCCCGAGCTGCGGAGAAATTATCTGAACGTGGCGCTCTCTCAGCTCCGCCCCGTGTACCTGCAGAGCCTGCAACGCTACAACAAGATACTGAAGGAGCGTAACGCCCTGCTCAAGCGCGCTCCCGAGGACATGGCGACCTTAAAGGCCACCGAGCCCATGTGGTCGGCTCAGCTCGCTCACGAGGCGGCGGCCATTACGGTGCATCGCGCCCGCTACGTGAGTCAGGTCAATGACTGCGTCCGCGCCTGCTTTTCGGATATGATGACCAAGTGCGAGGGCGGGGACGAGCTCCCCGAGCTGACCTACCAGCCCACGCTGGGGAGTGAGTGGTTAGAAGCCCACCGTGATGATCCCGACCTGTTTTCCAACGCCGCCAAGTTAGAGGAGCGGTATCTGGAGCTGCTGACCGCCCGCCACGACCGCGAGATCGGCGCGGGAGCCACGCTGTGGGGGGTTCACAAGGATGATGTCCGCATCACCTTGAACGGCCGTCCTGCCCGTCTGTACGCCTCTCAGGGGCAGCAGAGGTCTCTGGCGCTGGCCATGAAGCTGGCCGAGGGCTGGGTCTCCGCCTTTGAGTCGGCGGGGGATATGCCCGTATTCCTCTTTGACGACGTTCTCTCGGAGCTGGATGCCCACAGGCGGGACTACCTGGTGCAAGAGCTGCGAGGGAGACAGGTCATCATGACCGCCTGTGACCCCGCAGCGGCGGATTTCGGCGGTGCCGTCAATCTCATTCACGTGGACGGCGGCCGCTACACACAAAAGGAGGTGTGACTATGTACCTGCACATCGGCAATCAGATCAATATCCGAGAGCGGGACATTGTGGGCATCTTCGACGCTGACCGCACCACCACCTCCTGGATCACCCGCAAATACCTCTCGGAGGCGCAAAAGAAGTCGTTGGTCTCGGCGGCCAGCGATGAGATCCCCAAATCCTTCGTCCTATACCGCGACCGCTCTGACGGGCGGTACAGGGTCTATTTCTCCCAGCTCTCCACCTCCGCCCTCATGGGACGGCTGGGTAGCTTCGGCGGGGAGGATATGGGAAACACAAAAAATTAACTTACTACGTTTTCATAACAGAGCGGGTAGCGAAGCGACACCGCGGAAGTGAATGGCCGCCGGAGGCCGTTCCCCTAAACGAATTGTTATTTACCATGAAAAGGAATCAGAAACATGGCTGACATTGAGAAGAATCAAGTAGAAGAAGAGGTCGTATACGACGAAAAACAGATACAGGTGCTGGAAGGCCTGGAGGCGGTGCGTAAGCGCCCCGGTATGTACATCGGTACCACCTCCGAGCAGGGTCTGCATCATCTGGTCTACGAGATCGTGGATAACTCCATAGACGAGGCTCTGGCGGGGTACTGCGATACCATCAAGGTGATTATCAACGAGGGAAACAGCATTACCGTTATCGATAACGGACGCGGTATTCCCTGCGGTATCCACCCCAAGCAGGGCATCCCCACCCCTGAGGTGGTCTATACCATCCTCCACGCGGGGGGAAAATTCGGCGGCGGCGGCTACAAGATCGCGGGCGGTCTCCACGGCGTGGGCGCATCCGTCGTGAATGCTCTGTCGGAATGGTTGGAGTTGGACGACGCGGTGGACGGTCAGCACTACACCGAGCGGTTCGAGAGAGGTCACGTGGCCCGCGCCTTCAAGTGCGAGGGCGCGTCTCCCGACAGACCCCACGGTGTCAAAGTGACCTTCAAGCCCGATCCCACCATTTTTGAAACCACGGTTTTCAAGTACGAAATCCTTGTAAAACGCCTGAGACAGCAATCCTTCCTGAACGCCGGAATCCGTATCATTCTTCGTGACGAAAGATCGGTGGACGAGGAAGGCCATCAGCGGGAGGAAGGCTTTGTCAGAGAGGATGACTTCTGCTTCGAGGGAGGTATTCGCTCCTTCGTCACCTACCTCACCGAAAATAAGCACGCCGACCCCATCCACGATAAGGTCATCTACATGAAAGGGGAGAAGGGAACCAGCGTCGCCGAGATCGCCATGCAGTACAATGACAGCTATGACGAGACGGTGCAGACCTTCGCCAACAACATGAACACCATCGAGGGCGGTATGCACGAGACGGGATTCCGCGCGGGATTGACCAAGGCCATCAACGATTACGGTCGCAAGGCCAAGATTCTCAAGGACAGCGAGCGCCTGTCGGGTGATGACGTCCGCGAGGGTCTGTGCGCCATCGTGTCGGTGAAGCTGGAGAACGCCCAGTTTGAGAGCCAGACCAAGGCCAAGCTGGGGAACTCCGAGATCCGTACGCTGGTGGATAATACCGTGACCGAAAAGCTGAAGGAATTCTTTGAGGAGAATCCTCAGGTTGGCCGCGCCATCATCGACAAGGCTCTGGCCGCGTCAAGAGCCCGTGAGGCTGCCCGAAAGGCCAGAGAAGCCACCCGCCGCACTGCCCTGTCGGAGGGCTCCTCCCTCCCCGGTAAGCTGGCGGACTGCCATGAGCGCAACGCCGAGCTCACCGAGCTGTATCTGGTGGAGGGAGACTCCGCAGGCGGCTCCGCCAAGACGGGGCGAAACTCCCGCTTCCAGGCCATCCTGCCCCTGCGCGGTAAGGTGCTGAACGTGGAAAAGACCCGTCTGGACAAGGTCTACGGCAACCCCTCCCTCCTTCCCATCATTCAGGCCATCGGCTGCGGTATCGGCGAGGAGTTCGATATAAACAAGCTGCGCTACGGTAAGATCATCATTATGGCGGATGCGGACGTGGACGGTTCCCATATCCGAATCCTCATCCTCACCTTCCTGTTCCGCCACATGAGACAGCTCATCGACGAGGGGCACGTGTATTTCGCTCAGCCTCCGCTGTACAAGATCGCCAAGAAGAACAGCAAGAACAACAAGGAGGCTCGCTACGCCTTCTCGGATGAGGAGAGAGATCACATCATCGCCGAAATGGGGGGGCACAACATCGAGGCCAGCCGCTACAAGGGTCTTGGTGAGATGAACGCAGACCAGCTCTGGGAGACCACCATGGACCCCGCCACCCGTACCCTTCTGAGGGTCACTATTGAGGATGCCATCACCTGCGACGCTATGTTCTCCCTCCTCATGGGCGACAAGGTGGAGCCCCGCCGCGTATTCATTGAGGAGAACGCCAAGTTCGCCGAAAATCTGGATATTTAAGCTCTCAAAAAGACCCGAAAAAGAGGGATCCTGATGATTTTTCTTACCCCGTAAGGCTTTTTCGAATTCTGTCGAAGCCTGTCCGTCGGGAGTTTTCCACAGGCTTTCCCACACTCTGTGGAAAACTCGTGTGGAAAAGCGGAAAACGCGAAATTCGGGGCAAAAATGAGGGAAAAATTCATGAAAAATCTAAGAAAAAGCGTCATTTTGTCGGTATGACAAGTGAAAAAACAGGAAATGTCATTGATTTGTCACTGAAATGTCGTTGCTTGTCCTACTTTTTTCGGACAGGTATGACAAGCCTCCAAGGCCTGCTAAAAAGTTTTCCACAGGTTGTGGAAAAGTCTGTGGAAAAATCAGACCCGTCTGTTGGAAAAAATGAAAAAGTGTTCCTGTACAAGGGAATTTTTCGGGTTTCGGCAGGTTGTGGAAAAAGTAGTGAAAATCCGCCGAAAAGCCTGTAGTCTCCTGTTGAAAAGTCTGCGGAAAAGCATGGAAAAACGGGATTTTTCAGCCCCCATAAGGGAAAAAGGGACGACATGGTATTCTCCACAGCGACACAGGTGCGACATTTTCAGGTAAAAATCCAAGTAAAATCGTAAAAAGAGCGGTGGAAAACCGCGAAAACCCTTGATAAGAGAGGGAAAAACACCCATTCACAGTACAGCCCCGGGGAGGTGAGCCGCATCAAACAGAGATTTTTCATAGCCTGCTTGGGGTTGGCTCTGGCCGTCGCCCTGTTCACGGGGGTTTTCGCCGTGATGGGGTGGGGCTCACTCCTGCGGGACGTGGGGTCGGCCATCGTGTACCCCTTCCAATGGGTGGGCGCTAAGATCGGCGACGGGGTCTCGGGCTTCTTTTCCTACTTCGCGGACGTGGAGCATCTGCAAGCCGAGCTGGACTCGGTCAGAGCCGAAAACGAGTCCCTGAAAAATGATCTGGTGGATGCCGAGATCATGGCCGACGAGAACGCCTGGCTGTATCACTACCTGTCCATCAGGGAGGAGCACGGGGACTACGCCCTCTGCGCCGCCTCGGTGATCTCATCCTCCTCGACCTCGGGGGAGGGCGGCGACTACGCCACCGAGCTGACCCTCAACCGCGGCTCCTCCTCGGGAGTGGCGGCAGGTATGCCCGTCATTACCCCCTCGGGGCTGGTGGGCGTGGTGGTGGAGGTGAACCTCAACCACTGTCGGGTCATGACCCTGCTGGACACCTCGATGTCGGTGGGAGCAGTCACCACGAGAGCTGCCGAGAATGGACTCTGCGAGGGGGACTACGCCGGACTTCACGAGGGTCACGCCACCCTGAAAAATCTCCCCGAGGAGGCGGACGTGCAGGTGGGTGACATCGTAGTCACCAGCGGGCGGGGAAGCGTGTATCCCTACGGTATCCCCATCGGGCGGGTGACGGAGGTGACTGCCAACGCCTTCGTCCGCACCACCGAGGCTTCGGTGGAGCCCTTCACCGACTTTTCAAAGCTGACTCAGGTGGTCATCATGACAGGCTATATTCACTACGTGGACGGGTATGAGCAGACCCGGGGAGCGACCCCATGAGCCGCGGCGGGATCCGCTATACCGCCGTCGGGACGGGGCGCAGGGTGCTGACCGAGCAGATCAAGCTGGCGGTGACTCTGACCCTGACGGGGCTCGTCCTCATCGGGCTGGAGACGACGGCGCTGTCTCGGGTGAGGATCCCCCTGTTTGGCTGGCAGGCCGCTTCCCCCGCGCTGGGACTTCTCTTTGCCATGGCCGTGGGCTTTCTGCACGGCGAGCGGGAGGGGGGCGTGACGGGACTTGCCGCGGGCTGGCTCGCCGACGTGACCCTCAGCGACGGAGCGATGCTCTCCCCCCTCCTGTATTTCCTCTGCGGCTACCTGTCGGGTACCGTGGGAAAGCGCAGGCTTGCCCACAACCTGCCCTCCTTTATGGTCTTTTCGATCATCGGCGGCGGGCTGCGTTTCCTGTGGGCGGTCTGTACCGCGGCCGTGAGGTCAGGGGGAGTCCCTCCCACCGTATGGGTCTGGACGGGGCTTGTCCCCCCGTGGATTCTGACGGTTCTGTTCTCGGCGGCGGTGTACGGCATCGTTAAGGGGGAGCAGTGGCTTCTCAAGCCGAAAAATTAATGTATTTATTCTGTTAGTCATTCAAATTGGGGTTTATCGGCAGGGGCTCTGCCCCTGTTCTCGCTGCGGCTCGGTCACGCCGCGGCTCTGGATGCCACCGGCATCCATTCACTAC
>JAZNUO010000152.1:0-3289 GCA_045592305.1 Eubacteriales bacterium
CCCCCACTCTGCGGGAGCACGCCCTGCGGGAGCAGACTATCGGCGGTAAATCCACCACTCAAAAAGCCCCCGAGGGCGAGCTGTCCCTCCCCGCTGACGCCATTCTTCTGGGTACGGGCATGGGACGGGCAAGGGTGGAGGAAACCGAGGTCTTCGACACGGATACCGCCCCCCGCACTCTTTACCGCCTGACCGTGGGCGGGATGACCCTCTTTGCGCTGGAGGCCGCGCCGCCCCGCTACAGAGTAGGGGACACGGTGCCCTTCGATCCGGACTTCAGCCGCATCGCGGTGGAGGCCTACGGTATCCGGCCGTTGCGGGTGGAGAATACGCTGGACGGTCGCTTCACCAAGGAGAAGGAATCGGACGATAAGGGGCGTAAGTCCTACCGCTTCTATCTGGATATGGAGGATCAGCCCATCGCCGTGGTCGAGGAGCTCCGCGAAAAGCTCTTTTCCTGCAAGGGCACCGCCATCTTCCGCGCCCTCCTGTCCTATCGCTTCCCCCCCGATGCCGTGACCGTCACCCCCCGCCAAAAGGAGCCCGACAAGACCGCCCTCGCGGGGCGAGTCACCCGCCTTTTGGACTACGGGCGGATCACCTACGCCGAGATCGACGTGGGCGGCAAAACCGTGATCGCCCCTTACGACGGCAAAACAGGCGAGGCCGTCAGCCTCGTCATCAACCAGACCAAGCTCACCGTGGTGGATCGGGAGGCGGATATCGTCATTGTATAGATACAAGATACGAGATACAAAGATACAAGATAGGCCCGTCTGATGGCTTATCCAATATCTTGTATCTCGTATCGGCCGAGCTTGCCCGGCGCGTATCTTCTATCTCTTCATTCCCCCCGATTCTACCAAAAAGCATTTGCATTTTCCCCCAAAATATGCTATAATATCCCCAGTACATAAGAATCGAGGCGATCCCATTGAATCAACGCACCCAGATCAAAGACTTCACGAGGGGCAGCATCCCCCGCCAGCTCGTCCGCTTCGCAACTCCCCTGTTCCTCTCCAACCTCCTCCAGATCGTCTACAACATGGTGGACATGATGGTGGTGGGCAACGTCATGGGCAAGGCGGGCACCTCGGCGGTGTCGGTAGGCGGTGACGTCTCCAACCTTTTGACCTTCGTCGCCATGGGCTTTGCCTCGGCGGGACAGGTCATCATCGCCCGTCTCATCGGCGGCGGCGAGCGCAAAAAGCTCTCCCGCTTCGTGGGCACCATGGTGGGCTTCCTCGCCGTGGCGGCTATCGTTATGAGTGTGGTGGGACTCTTACTCCAGGACACCATGCTCACCCTCATGAAGACCCCCGCCGAGGCCTACGAGGGTGCGGTGGCCTACTCCACCATCTGCATGGCGGGTCTCATCTTCATCTACGGCTACAACGTCACCTCCGCCATCCTCCGCGGCATGGGGGATTCCACCCGCCCCTTCATCTTCATCTGCATCTCGGCGGTACTGAATCTGGTACTGGACATTCTCTTCGTGGCGGGGCTCCGCATGGGCGCGGGAGGCGCGGCTCTGGCCACCGTCATCAGCCAGGCCGTCAGCGTGGTGATCTCCACCGCCTACCTCGTCCGCAAGCGCAGGGCTTATGAGCTGGACATTCACTTCATCGACTTTGTCAAGTGGGACAGACCCCTGCTCCGCGACCTCGTCGGTCTGGGAGTCCCCATGGCCATCAAGACCTGCTCCATCCAGATCTCCAAGCTCTTCGTCAACTCCTTTATCAACGGCTACGGCGTGGCGGTATCCGCCTTCTCGGGCATCGCCAACAAGATCGCGGGAGTCTCCAACCTCATCTCCCAGTCCATGAACGTGGCGGGCTCCACCATGGTGGGGCAGAACCTCGCCGCGGGAGAGTTCAAGCGGGTTAAGAGGATCATGGGCACCATCACGGTCATTACCCTGTCGGTCTCCATCCTGTTGTCAGCGGCCATCCTTCTCTTCCCCGAGGCCATCTTCTCGGTGTTCACCGCCGAGGGGGACACCGACGTGCTGGCGCTGGTGGACGGCTACCTCCCCATCGCGGTGCTCATGTTCATGGGCTCGGCCTTCCGCTCCATGATGAACTCCCTCCTCAACGGAAGCGGCAACCACCGCGTCAACTTCGCCACCGCCATCCTCGACGGCATTATCATGCGCATCGGTCTGGCCGTGCTCTTCGGGCTTGTACTGGACATGAAGCACTACGGCTTCTGGCTGGGCGACGCTCTGGCGGGCTTCACGCCGTTCTTCATCGGTCTCGTGTTCTACTTTTCGGGGGCTTGGAAGAAGGGGGCGAAGGTGAGGGTCTCCGAAGGAAAAGCGTAGCATATAGAAAAGGCATCTCGGTTGAGATGCCTTTTTGATACCCATGTTCAACCCCCATTAGAAAAATTCTCCCCAAACGCGTTATTGATTTCCCCGTGAAATGTGTTATAATACAATCAGGATAAGCGCTGATCCACATCACAACGGAGGAAAACCCTAATGAAACTCGGTGAAAAGATCAAGACCCTGCGTAAGCAGAAGAACATTTCCCAGGAGGTGCTGGCCCAGTATCTGGGCGTGACCTTCCAAGCCGTCTCCAAGTGGGAGAACGGCACCACCATGCCCGACGTGGCCACCATCCCCGCTATCGCCTCCTTTTTCGGTGTCTCCACCGACGAGCTGTTCGATTTCAATCTCTATGAGACCGAAAAGCAGGTGGAGGCTATCTGTCACGAGGCCTACGAGTACCGCTTTACCGACCCCGCCCGCTCCGAAAAGATTTTGCGTGAGGGACTGCAACGGTTCCCCGGAAACGACATCATCCTGAACAATCTGCTCTATACCATGGACTACACCGATCGGGCCGACGAGGTCATCACCCTCTGCAAAGCCCTCATGGAGTCCACAAGGGATGACTCGGTGAAATACGATGCCTGCCGCATTCTGGCCTCCTGCTACAAGGAAAACGGTCATGACGAGCTGGTGAAGCCTACGCTGGAGATCATCCCCGAAATCTACTTTACCAAGCTGGAGCTGATGGCCACCCTGCTGGAGGGTGAGGATTCCTACGAAGCCGCTCAGAAGCAAAAGAACATCTCCGCCGAGGACTTGATCGATATGCTCATCATCGCGAGCAAGCGTCTGATCGAGCAGGGTGAGCGGGATAAAGCCCTGTCCCAGCACCGCATCGCCCAAAAGATCATGGATGCCTTCGCGGAGGACTTCGTAGAGACCAAGTGGTTCACATCCACGGTATATGAGTATACCGCCGAGCAACGCAAGGAAGTGGAACGGCTTATGCGGGAG
>JAZNUO010000153.1:0-13162 GCA_045592305.1 Eubacteriales bacterium
GCCCCTGCACCCCGCTTAAACCCTTCTTGAAAGAAGGGTTTAAGAATCCCAAGAACTTTCAAAAAGGCATTGTTCATCAATGTTTTTTGAAAGTTCTTGAAGGGTGTCCAGAGGGAAACTTCGCAATGTTTGCCATAGGCAAACTTGCACCGAGCGAAGCGAGGAGGCTTTCAAGAAGTTTCCCTTTGGCGCATCCCCATAAACCCCAATTTGAAAGGCACCCCAAGCGGAGTGCCTTTCCATTATGGAACGGTTTACTTGACCGCCTCGGCGATGAGCTCGTCCACCTTGGCGCGGACGGCCAGCATGACCTCCGAGGAACGGGCGCAACGGGAGAACTTGATCTCCTGCCCAAAGACCTCCTCGATCTCGGCGATGACCCGCTCCTTGCCGTAGAAGGATTCGCAGAGCTTCATGGCGCGGCAGTCCTCCAGTGCCTCGTGGAATACGATGATACGGGTGGACTCATAGGCGGTGCCGTCCTCGGCGGGGTAGACCGAGAAGGGATCGCCCGCGGGAACCCAGTATTCGCCGCTGACGTCGGCGTAGGGATTGACGGTGTCCACCGAGTGCATATTGTTGTAGAAGTTGTAGCCCCACTGGAGGAAGCCCGCGATGTCATACTTGTAGAACTGCATGCCGATGGAGCGGTTGCGCCAGCCCGGCATGGCGAGCAGACGGTTGGATACGTTCACGCACTGACCGCAGCAGTAGTAGGTCCAGAGGTTGGGCACCTGACCCTCGATGAAGGGCTCGATGTGATTATTGGAGGGGATGGGGGTATCCACCACGCCCTCGCGGTAGAATTCGTAATTGGACAGAGCATCCATGATGACGTAGTCCTTCAGCAGGTCGGCTACCACGGCCTTGGACTTCTTGTACTGCTCCAGGTGATCGATGTTGGGCTCGTCGGAGATGTGGAACAGGCAGCGCTTGTCGTCGCCTCTCTGCTTCATGTGGTCAAGGAAGGCGGCCAGCATAACGCGCAGGAAGTGGGCATACTCCTCGCCGGTGGCATCGGTGTCCCAACCGAAGATGCGCTTGTACTCGCTTGTGCCGTCGGCACGGTTTACGGTGGCCATGACCTTGGGCGCGTGTCCCGCTCCCCACTGGGTGAAGAGGTGAGAGATCTCGAGGTAGGGAATATTCAGACGGTCGCACATATCGATCCATCGATCCAACTTGTCGAAGCCGAAGCTGTACTCGCCGTCGGTGACGGTAATATCCAGAAGCTGGCTGGTGGTGCGCTCACCGCCCACGGCGGTATCCAGAGCGGGGGTGAACAGGGGGGTCAGGAGGAGGTTGATGCCGTTGTGACGGGCGGTGCGGGCGAAGTTCTCCACGATCTCCCAGTGACGCTCCGACCAAGGCTCGCAGTGGTAGTAGTTGGCCAGACAGTCGCAGTGGAACCACTGGGTCATCTTCATCTCCTGAGGAGGCAGCTCGGCGTTCAGTACCTCAATAGTCAAGGTCTCGGTGGCGACGGTTTCCTCCCCCGCCGTGAGACTGACGGTGACGGTATAGGAGCCTGCGGGGACGGCTCCCTTGGGGTCAAACTGGATCCAGACGGCGCGAAGCTGATTCTTGATCACCGAGATCACCCCGCCGTAGTGGAGGGGCTGGAGCCAATCGGGGTAGAGCCCGGGCTCCTTGGAGAGGTAGTTATCGTCACGGATAGCGGGGTCGATGGGATAGGCCACGGGCACCAGTTCCACGGTGCGGGCGGTGACGTATTCCTCGGGCAGCCCCTCGATCTTGAGCGCCAGCATGGCGCGTAGGGGAGCGTCGTAGCCCTCGGCGACGTGCAGAAGCTGGAAGGAGAGCCGCTGATTCTTCATCATGCGGATGAAGGACAGGGGACGGTAGTCCTCGATACGGCTGTTCAGGAAGGGCTTTTCCAGAGAGGAGACCAGTTTGGTTTTGAACATGGCGGGAGACTTCCTTTCGGCGGCGGTGCCGCATGGATTTGATGGCTTTAGTATACCATATTTTGGGGCATCCGTCAAGGGGATTGGGGGAAAAGATAGAAAAAGCCGAAGCGGTCGGGGGGGACCGCCTCGGCATGGGGGATCGGGAGGGAGCGTGATCCCATGGAATGGTTTCCGCAGAGGAAGATGTCGGACTGGTAGGAGGACTGGGAGCACTCCGTGGGGATCATGTACTCGATCTTGAGGGTCTTGCCCCGTTCCGTGTACGTGACCCAGATTTTCACGGGCGCGGTAGCGGCGTAGGTCAGGGTGAAGCGGTTGAACTTCTCCTCGAAGGCCTCGTCCCCGAAGGTGTAGGTCAGACTACCGCCCAAGGTGGCGGCGGCCTTGTCTAGTGCGGTATAGCCCGTCACCGTGTAGGTCAACCCCAGAGGGGTGGTGATGGTAGCGACGCCGTCCCGCTCGGTGATCTCGTAGTCCTCGGGAGCGGGGAGGGTCACATCTTCGGTGGTGGCCTCGGGGTCGGGTGACTTGGTGTCGGCGCTCGTGTCAACGGAGGCGTCGGGGTCCGCGGTGTCAGGTCCGGAGGGGTCGCTCGGCGTGCAGGCGGTGCTCAAGAGCAGCAGGAGCAGGGCGAGCAAAAGAGTGGATGATCTCGCGGCGAAGTGCTTTATGGTAACAGTGACCTCCCATATCTTATATCTCTTATTTTGCTCGTAGGGCGATTTTCAATTCTCTTTGTCCATTTCAGTATAGCATATTTGGGGGAGGAAGTCAAGGGCGGCGCGTGCTTTGCGCGAAAAAAGATGCCGCACGCGGGTGCGGCATCCGATATGGCAGCAGGAGTGATTACGGAATGAAAAAGGAGGGATCGGGAGGGCCTACGCTGTATATTTCGAGGCAGGTCACGCCTTCTCCCATCAGCTCGGGCGGCCACTGTACAGCCTCCTCGGTGGTGTAATGCAGGCACATGGCGGTAGAAAGGAATTCGCCGTGGGCGGCGTCCAGATATTTGATGCCCATGGTCTGGATACGGTAGATCCGTCCCCGGTTGTCGAACAGCACGTAGGTGCGGGTCACGTCCACGGGGACGCTTCCCGTATAGGAGCCGGTCATGTGGACGGCCAGGCAGGGGTAGAAGGTTCCGTCGGTCTCGAATTCCTCGGGATCGTATCCGTCCTCGCCGGGGAAAATGGGCATACTCGTTTCTTCGATGTGGGAAAATTCCGATGAGTACAAATGATCCAGATACTCACCCTTGTAGGGCTTGATCTTCGCCTCGTAGACGTAGGATGAGACCCTTCCCGCCGCGCGGAACAGGAGATATTTTTCGTGATTCGCGGAAAAGCCCAAGACAGTTTGCCCGTCCGTCCCGATCTGCTCTCCGTTCTCGTTCAGATAGGTCATACGAATACCTAATGAAGCGTGTTCCTCGGTCTCGTTCCTCACGCGAAGCAGGATGACGGTCTCGCCCTGATAGTCGTACAGCCTATCCGTGATGACAAGACCCTCAGGGACGGTGTGGGGGGACGGGGATTCCTCGGTGGGAGGCTCGGACTCGGCGGTTTCAACGATGGGTCTTGTGGGGGTGTCGGTGCCCACGGGAGGACGTCCTCCGCCCTGCCCCGCCAGAATGATGGCGGTCAGCACACCAATGGCTACCACACCGCTGACCGCCGCCGCGAACCAGCCGCTCTCCCAAAAGCGAGGAGTGTTGCGCTCCTTCTTTACACGGCAAGGACAGGCGGCCGCCGCCGTCAGCGCGGGGATCTCCGCCTCGGCGATATAGGCGGCGCTCACGTGCCCCAGCGCGTAGGTCAAGGTATCGTTTCTCTCGCTCATGGCTTGAACCCCCTTTCCAGAAGATGCTTTCGCAGGCGTTCCCGCATTCGGTGGAGCTTGACGTAGACGGAATTGGCGGTCATGCCGTAGGCGCGCGCCAGATCGGCTACCTCGTAGAAGTACCAGTAGCGACCTAAAAACAGGGCGCGGTCGGCGGGGGCAAGCTTTCCCAGAAAATCGTCCAGCGCCTCGGTCAGGGCGGGGTTATCCGCCGCGGCGCTCGGGGAGACCGCCGACAGCTCGTCCAGCGCCTCGGTCACGTTGATGTTGCGCTTTGCCCGCCGCAGGGCGCGGTAGCGGTCGATGGAGAGGTGGCGCACCAGCCGCCCCAGATAATCCTTGAGGGAAAAGGGCTTTTGGGGCGGAATGGTGTTCCATGCCTTCAGGTAGGTGTCGTTGACACACTCCTCAGCGTCGGGCTCGCTCTCCAGAATCTGCACCGAAATGGCGTGGATATAGCTCCCGTAGCGGCGGGCGGTCTCGGTGACGGCTTGCTCGTCCCGCGCCCAGTACAGGGAGATGATCTCGGCGTCGGTCAGGTAGGGTCTCATGGGGGCTCCTTTCGAGAGAAATTTTCAAAGGGGCGTTACGGTATATACGCAGATCCCCGTTAGCCCCAGGGCTTGCAGCTCCTCGCCCAGGGGGATATTCCCCTCGGTGGGAATCTCAAAAGCGGCGGCGGTGACGGTGCGGGAATCACAGGGGGCGGTCAGGGTGCGGGTCTCGGCATGACACAAACCGCGGACGGTGTTCTCCTTGTCCAAAAGGAGGTAGGAGCAGATCACCTCCACGGCGGCAGTACCCGTATATTCCTCGTAGATCTCCAGCTCTATGGGGCAGCTTCCCTTGTAGGGGGCTGTCAAGGGGAGCGGAGTGGTCACACGGAAGTATTCGGCGCGATAAGCCCGCTCGTGACAGATACCGCGGTAAAAGGCCGTCTCCAGGGTGTAGGTGAAGGAGTGGAAATCCCGCCCCGGGCGGAAGCACAGATGCTTTTCCATGCCCCGTACCATGCCGTGGACGATTTGGGTATTGGTTCCTAACACCTTGCCCGCCACGTTCAGGTAGGTGACCCTGACGGTGACGGTGGCCGCCCGCTTGGATTGGTTGTAGAGGGTCAGAACGGCCAGATTCTCCTCCCCCATGGCGCAGTTGCGCTCCTTGACGCGAAATCCCTTGACCGTGGTGTAGTCAAGGGGATCCTCGCGGCGGTTGCGGAGGTTCAGCTCGTCCAGATACGCCACCACGGCGGATACGATGACCAAGGGGATTCCTGCGGAAATGAGAACTTTCTCGTAGTAATTCGGACGAATACCCCATTTGAGTCTGAGGTAAAGATCGAAGGCGACAAGGACGGCGACAATGACTGCGAGGAGGATGATCCTGGTTCGGCGTTTTTTCATGGCGGTGTCCTTTCTACAGGCCGTGTGCCGCCTGCATCTACTATACCGCTTTTTTATGTCGATTTCTTACACCCACCCGTAAATTTTTCTTGCTCCACAGCAATTTTGTCAACATTCACAAAAACGCTCCCCCACATTTGTTGAATATCGTTTTTTTCCATCTTTTCAAAACGGCCTTTTCTGTGATATAATGTAGAATGGTAAAATGAAATATCGGGCGTAGCCGCCCCAAGCCGCATCGAAGCTTTTATTTGAAGGTTTTTGAGGATTGTCAAGGAACTTTTTTCAAAAAGTTCCCTGACCGGGGCTTGGGGCAGAGCCCCAAGAAAGAAGGATAAGCAAGTGATTCGTAACGATCTCCGTAACGTAGCCATCATCGCCCACGTTGACCACGGCAAGACCACGCTGGTGGACGGGCTTCTCAAGCAGGGCGGTATCTACCGCGACAACCAGGATACCACCACCCGCGTCATGGACTCGGGGGATCTGGAGAAGGAGCGCGGCATTACCATTCTGGCGAAGAACACCGCGGTTCACTACAAGGACAAGAAGATCAACATCATCGACACCCCCGGTCACGCCGACTTCGGCGGTGAGGTGGAGCGCGTTCTGAAGATGGTCAACGGCGTGATCCTTCTGGTGGATGCCGCCGAGGGTCCCATGCCCCAGACCCGCTTCGTGCTCCAGAAGGCTCTGGCTCTCAACCACCGCGTCATCGTCTGCATCAACAAGATCGACAAGCCCGACGCCCGTCTGGGTGAGGTGGAGGACGAGATTCTGGAGCTTCTGATTGATCTGGATGCCTCCGACGAGCAGCTTGACTCCCCCATGCTCTACTGCTCGGGTCGCGACGGCACCGCCTCCTTCGAGCCCGACCGTATGGGTGAGGATCTCACCCCCCTCTTTGAGACCATCGTGGACTACATCCCCGCCCCCGAGGGCGACGAGGAGGGTCCCCTCCAGCTTCTGGTCTCCTCCATCGACTACAGCGACTACGTAGGCCGTATCGGTATCGGTCGCATTGAGCGGGGCTCCATCAGGGTGGGGCAGGAGGCTATGATCTGTAACTACCACTCGGGCGCCGCTCCCAGAAAGACCAAGATCGTCACCGTCATGCAGATCGACGGTCTGGTGCGTAAGCCCGTGGACACCGCTACCGTGGGCGACATCGTCTGCTTCTCGGGCGCGGGCGAGATCACCATCGGCGATACCGTCACCGCCATGGACTGCGCGGAGCCGCTGGAGTTCGTCAAGGTGTCCGAGCCTACGCTGGAGATGACCTTCGCGGTCAACGACTCCCCTCTGGCCGGTAAGGAGGGTAAGTTCGTCACCTCCCGCCAGATTCGCGACCGACTCTACCGCGAGCTGCTCAAGGACGTCTCCCTCCGCGTCAGCGACGGCGAGAGCACCGACGAGTTCCGCGTGGCGGGCCGCGGCGAGATGCACCTCTCCATTCTCATCGAGACCATGCGCCGCGAGGGCTTCGAGCTGACCTGCTCCAATCCCCGCGTGCTGTACAAGGAGATCGACGGAGTCAAGTGCGAGCCCATGGAGTACGTCACGCTGGATGTGCCCAACGACTACGTGGGTCCCGTGGTGGAGAAGCTGGGTCAGCGCAAGGGCGACCTCATCGAGATGACCCCGCTGGGCTCGGGCAACCGTATGCGTATCGAGTACAAGATCCCCACCCGCTGCCTCTTTGGCTACCGCTCCGAGTTCCTCACCGCCACCCACGGCGAGGGTATCATGAATACTCTGTTCGCGGGCTACGAGCCTCACCGCGGTGAGATCGTCATGCGCTTCACAGGCTCTCTGGTGGCCTCCGAGGCGGGCGAGACTACCCGTTACGGTCTGTACAAGACCCAGGAGCGCGGCCAGATGTTCGTGGGTCCCCAAACCCAGGTCTACGAGGGCATGATCGTGGGCGAGAACCCCAAGAACGACGACATCGCCCTGAATCCCTGCCAGACCAAGCACATGACCGCCGTCCGCTCCACGGGCGCGGATGAAAAGCTGCTCCTGACTCCCCCCAGAATCTTTACGCTGGAGGAGGCCATCGAGTACATCAACGACGACGAGCTCATTGAGGTCACGCCCAAGTCCATCCGTCTGCGCAAGGTCATTCTGGACACCGAGACCAGAATGAAGGAAATGATGCGCAAGCGCCGCGCCCTGCAAGGAAAGTAAATATGGAATGCAAAATGCAAAATGCAAAATGCAAAATCGGGAACGAAAGAGGTCGGAAGGCTGCTTTTGCGAGGGGATTCGTGCCTCAAGCGTCTTCGGATTTGCGCTTTGGCATTTTGCGTTTTGCTTTTTTGCGTTTTTGTGACGGAAATTTCAGGTTTTTTTCGAAACCCTATTGAAAAGTGCGAGGAAATTTGTTATAATAAGAAGATGAAACCTTGCTTGATGAATTGCGCGCATTTTTATAGGAAGGAGTACCTCGATGAATAGCTGCCTGATCTTCAACGCCCGTATCTACGATACCGCCGCCCGCGGCTTTTTCGAGGGTGCCGTCCTGATTGAGGAGGGGCGTATTGCCGCCCTGTCCCGCGGGGAGACCCTGACCGCTCCCGAGGGAGTACCCGCCTTTGATGCGGAGGGAAGAAGGATCATCCCGGGGCTTGTGGACGTACATACCCACGGCCGCGCGGGGGGGGACTTCGGTACCGCCGACGTGGCTCTCATGGAGGAAATGGCCGAGTCCTACCTTCGAAGCGGTGTCACCACCGTTCTGCCCACCCTGGCCTCCGCGCCTATGAGCGAGCTGGAAGCCGCCATTGACCGCATCAATACCCTCCGCGATATTGCCGCCGCCTCGGAAGGGAAGCTCCCCTACGTCGCGGGAACCCATCTGGAGGGGCGCTACCTCAACGTCAAGCGCCGAGGCGCTCACGCCGCCGATCTGCTCCTGAAGCCCGACCCTGACGAGCTGGAGACGCTTCTCCGCCGTATGAAGGGCGCGCGGCATATCACCGCCGCCTGGGAGCTGGATGAGGACGGCGAAGCCCTCCGCCGTACCCTGTCTCTGGGTGCTACCGCTTCTCTGGGGCACTCGGACGCCGGCTATGAAGCCACGGTTTCCCTCATTGATCGGGGTGTCACCGCCCTGACCCATACCTTCAACGCCATGCCTCCCCTCCATCATCGGGACGGCGGAGCGGTGGCCGCGGGACTTTTGTCCCCCACCGTCCTCTGCGAGATGATTTGCGACGGCTTCCACATCGCCCCCCACATGGTGGCGCTGGCCTACCGTCTGGCGGGGGATCGCCTGACCCTTATTACCGACTCCATGGAGGCCACGGGCTGTCCCGACGGTGAGTATTCCATCGCGGGAAACCCCGTTACCGTCAAGGACGGCAAGGCGCGTACCCATGACGGAGCCATCGCGGGAAGCACCCTCTCCCTTTGGGAGGGTGTCCGAAATCTCCAAAGCTTCGGAGGAATCTCCCTCGGGGACGCGATCTACGCCGCCACCATGGCACCCGCCCGTGAGATCGGGCTGGAAGGCGAGATCGGCTCCCTGGAGCTCGGCAAGCGCGCCGACCTTCTGGTGCTGGACGAGCCCGCCGAGGGTGTCTCCATTGGTCGCATCATGTGCGGCGGTCGGTGGCTGACCTGATCCGCCCCCATTTTACCGAAAGGAGCCGCCATGAATCTCACGTTCCAACACGTCAGCCCATGGGAGCAGGCCGCCATCACCCGCCGCACGGCGAGGGCCGCTCTGGCGGGGCGTAGCGGGGGTCGCAGTCACCGCATGCTTCTGGTGCTGTCTCTCGTCATCATCCTGACCGTGGGTGTCGCTCTGTACATAGCGGCGGGAGGTCTGGCTACGGCGGGGTATATCCTGTTCGGTGAAGCTCCGTGGGTGGATGCCGCCGCCACGGTGCTGACGGTTCTTCTGCTTTTGAGTCTGCTTCTTCCCCTGTGTGGCGGGGCTTTCCGTCTGGCCTGCCTCATGACCCCTCCCGAGGACGGGGAGACGGACGGCTTACCCCTGCGGCTCCCCGCGGTGACTCTCTCCGCGCTCTTCTACCCCTTTACCTCCCTCCGCGCCTACGGACGTGTCATGGCGGTGACTGTGGAGGGCGTGGGATTTACGGTTCTGTCGGTGGGTGTTCCCGCTCTGGTATTCCGTCTGGTGCTGCTCACCTTTGCCTCCCTGACCGAGACGGCTCCCCTCCTGTTCGCCCTTTTGGCGGTGGCGGTGTTTATCCTCTGCTCTGCCCTGGGACTCCTGTTCTTCTTCCTCTCGGGACGGCGGGCAGGCTTTGGCTACTACGTTTTCGTGTATGACTTCATGCCCCTCGGAGAGGTGAATCGCTACTTCCGCGGCTTCCGCCGCCCCCTGACCGCCGCGTTCTGTCTGCGGATCAGCCTGATGGGCTGGTATGCCCTGTCCGTGGCGGGAATGCTGGTTCCCCTGCTCCTTCACGCCGCTCCCTACGGTCTCTGCTCCGCGGCGGTCTACGCCCGCTCCCTGAGGAGACTGTAAGCCAATTTGCTCATTTTCCCATTTTACATAGATTTGGAGGATCTTCCATGAATTCCAACCACTCCGAGCAGTCCGGACGCAAGACCGCTCAGCCCATTCGTTCCTTCTTTGGCGGTCGCCGCTTCGCTTTGGTTCTGATCGACATTGGCTGTTTCCTGGGCGCCTACCTGTTCAATGCTATCTTCTGTACCTGGGCCGATCTCACCACAGCCGAGCACTGGCTCTCCCGCTGGCCCAATGCCCTGATCCTGCTGGTCTTTATTTTGGCGGGACGCATGGTGACAAAGGTGTATCTCAACGTGTGGCGGTATCCCAACGTGCGCGCTTACGTGACTCTGGTGATCTCGGATGCCTTCAGCGGAAGCCTGGGCTTTTTGTGCACCTATGCGCTGGAGCACGCGGGTGTTGAGCGTCTTTACATCAACTTCTGGCGAACCTTCTGCGTGCTGGCTCTCTTCATCCTCAGCACGCTGGTCATTCGCTTCGTCTACCAGCTCGCGCACCAGAACCGCCATAAGGGCGAGCGTGTCCACGGCGAGGTGGGCAGCATGAACAAGATCGGCATCGCCATTGTGGGCGCGGGTCAGGTCGGCTGCCATCTGGCTGAGGAGCTGCGCAACAATCCCGCCTCCCACTACCGTCCCGTTTGCTTCATCGACCGCAACAAGTCCAAGATCGGTATGCGGGTGGCAGATCTCAACGTCTACGGCGAGGATGACCTCATCCTGAGTCGGTTGGCCTCCCTGCCCGTTCAGGAGGTTTTCGTGGCGATCTCGGATATTTCCTCCGAGGAGACCCAGCGTCTCATTCGCTTCTACGGAGACGCAGGCTATAAGGTCAAGGTCTACGATTTCCCCACCCGCGACGTTCTGGACACGGCGGCGGTTGACACCCCCGCTCAGCGTCGGGTACGGGAATTCCACGTGGAGGATCTTCTGGGTCGGGAATCTTTGGAGAAGAAGATCAAGCTGGAGGATCTGAAGGGCTACTACGAGGGCCGCGTGATCCTGGTCACGGGCGGTGGCGGCTCCATCGGCTCGGAGCTTTGCCGCCAGATCGCCAAGTGCAGCCCCAAGAAGCTCATCATTCTGGACATCTACGAGAACAACGCCTACGGCATTCAGCAGGAGCTCATCCGCAAGTACGGTGACAAGCTGGATCTGGAGGTGGAGATCGCCTCGGTGCGGGACGTGGTTCGTCTGGAGTGCATCTTCAACCACTACCGTCCCCAGATCGTGTTCCACGCCGCCGCCCATAAGCACGTGCCCCTCATGGAGCACAGCTCCTGCGAGGCCATTAAGAACAACGTCATGGGCACCTACAATACCGCCAATATGGCCGAGAAGTACGGTGCCGAGCGTTTCGTCCTGATCTCCACCGACAAGGCGGTCAACCCCACCAACGTCATGGGCGCATCCAAGCGCATGTGCGAGATGGTGGTGCTCTGCCGCCGTGACAGCAAGACCGAGTTTACCGCCGTTCGCTTCGGTAATGTCCTGGGCTCCAACGGTTCGGTCATTCCCCTGTTCCAGGCGCAGATCGAGCGCGGCGGTCCCGTGACGGTTACGGATAAGCGTATCATCCGCTATTTCATGACCATTCCCGAGGCCAGCCGCCTTGTCATGATGGCGGGCTCCATGGCCAAGGACGGCGAGCTCTTCGTCCTGGATATGGGCAAGCAGGTACATATCATCACGCTGGCGGAGAACATGATCCGCATGATGGGCCACATCCCCTATAAGGATATTGACATCGTGGAGATCGGGCTTCGTCCCGGTGAGAAGCTCTACGAGGAGTTGCTCATCGACAAGGATAACCTGACCAAGACATCCAACAGCCTCATTTTTATTGAAAACGACGTGCCCCCCACCCGTGAGGAGGTGGAGGAGAAGCTCCGTATCCTCTGCGACGCCGTGAAGGCCGCCGAATGTGAGATCGCCGCTCCCTCCATTAAGGAGGCCATGAAGCGAGTGGTTCCCACCTTTAAGGATCCCGAGGAGGTCAACCGCAAGGCCGCCGAGACCCGCGAGATGCAGGAGGCCAACGGCGAGGACAAGCCCGCCGACACCGCGGCTCGCGAGCCCGCCGGCGTTTCGTAAGCAATCAAAAAGGCATCTTCCCGCAGATGGGAGGATGCCTTTTTTCATGATTTCGGTGGGGTTCTCCCCTCATTCCCAGATTCTCCGCACAGGCTTGTAGGCCTTGACCGAGTGCACCATGCCGACCAGCAGATAGGTCGCCAGCAGGGAGGAGCCGCCGCAGGAGAGGAAGGGAAGCGTGATGCCCACAACGGGGAGAATGGCCAGACACATGCCAACGTTTTCTAAGGTCTGGGCGATAATGACCGCCGCCACGCCCACCGAAATGAGCATACCGTAGTCATGGCAGGACTGCCGCCCGATCCACAGGATCCGCATGACCAGCACGGCCAGGGTGATCATGACCAGAAGCCCGCCCACAAAGCCGAACTTCTCGCAGACGGTGGCCAGAATGAAGTCGGTGTGGGAGGCGGTGAGCTCCTCGTAGTCTCCGCCGCTCTGCCAACCGACCCCGAACAGACCGCCGTTTTCGATGCACTGCCTGGAGAGGAGGGGCTGCCAGCCCTTATCCTTGGGATCCAGCTCGGGGTTGAAGCCTACCACGATGCGATCCTGTTGGTAGGTGGCCAAAAAATCCCAGAGGAAGGGAAACGCCACCGCGACGGCGGCTCCTACCCCCGCGAAGTAGCCCCAGTGAAGCCCCGCGCAGAAAAGCATGATGAGGACCAGAGCCATGTAGACCAGCGCCACGCCCAGATCCCCCGAAACCAGGATCAGCCCTACGATGAGGAGGGCGTGGATGCCCAGCCCCACCAGTGTTTTGAGCTTGTTGATGGAGGCGCGCACCGTGTGCAGGTGCTTGGCAAAGGTACAGATAAAGGTGATCTTGACGAACTCCGAGGGCTGGATGGCAATGCCGATGATGGGAATGGTGAGCCAGCTCTTGTTGTTGGTCTCCATGCCCGCGCCCGTGTCGCCCGCTACCAGAGTCAGACCCAAAAGCCCTACCGAGAAGATCAGCATGAAGAGCCACAGGCGATCCACAATGAGGTGGTAATCCAGATTGGCGATGACAAAGGTGAGGATCACCCCCAGCACCGTCATGGCGAACTGCATCTTCAGCTTGCTCATTCCGAAGTTGTCCACCGCGCCGTAGACCGTCACCAAACTGATGACCGACAGCACCGTGGTGCAGAGCAGAAGCACCCAGTCCACGCGGCGGATGGCATCGATCAGGAATATTTTCATCTTTTCGCCCATGGGGTGCTCCTTTCTTTGGATTTCAAATTGGGGTTTATCGAGGAGTTTTGCATATGTACTTTTCTTTCCGTGGCGAAAGAAAAGTACCAAAAGAATCGCCACTTAAGGGAGTCACCCACGGTGCCTCCCTTAAGAAACCCACCACCTGATCTGCGCGACTCTTTCGCCCACAAAGGGGGCGAAAGAGTCTGA
>JAZNUO010000154.1:0-7801 GCA_045592305.1 Eubacteriales bacterium
TGGCTACGATCCGACTTCCGCGGACCGTAATGATCTCGAAGTCACGGTTGTCACGGAAACGGTCTCTGAGACGGCTGATGTGAACGTCCACGGTTCGCTCGTCGGATTCCGAGTCCATGTCCCAGATCTCATCCATAAGCTGACGGCGGGTAAAGATCTTGTTAGGATAGGAGAGCAGCTTGAACAGAAGCAGAAACTCCTTCTGGGGCAGCTCCATGCCGCCTGCTGCGCTGACGGACTCCCCGTCTGTGCGGACGGTCAGGGAATCATAGTAGAGAACCGTAGAGCCCACGGTAAGCTTGCGCTCGCTGACAATGCGGGAGCGACGGAGCAGGGCAGCGATGCGAAGGATCATTTCCTCCTCGTCCACGGGCTTGGTCATGTAATCGTCAGTACCGATAATGAAGCCTCGGTGCTTGTCGGCGGGGGTCTCCTTCGCCGTGACCATGAGGATGGGGAGAGTATTTCCACCCTCGCGAAGAATATGCGTGAACTCATAGCCATCCATGCGGGGCATCATAATATCCAGAATGACCAGATCCACATGCTTCTTGTCAAGCTGCTCCAACGCCTCAACGCCGTCACACGCGGGAATCGGGTGATAACCGTACCGCTCCAGAACCGCACACATGAGCCTTCTTGTATTGAAATCGTCCTCAACGACCAGAATATTGAACATCTCGGTATCCTTTCGTAGCTTTCAGCAGAGATTTATGAACTTTGTTAACGAAAGTATATCACGCATTTGCAAACTCAATATGAATCCTTGGTAACATTGTTTCAAAAACCTTGACAGATAAAGCGGGATGGTGTATAATAGTATCGTTCAAAAAAACACTTCATACGCATCGTATCCAAATGCGTTTTCCGTCTTATAGAGCAGATACCGTCGAAAAGGAGCTTATCATGAAACTGAAGGGAAGTGGGTATAGAATCCACCTGAGAAATGCTTTGACTTGGGAGCGCAATATCTGTCGCGCCATCGCCGCATGGAGCCTGTATGCTCTGATGGTTCTGTTGACCGCCGAGGGAGATTTCTTTGATCTCTCCTTCGCGCAGGATACAAGTCCGGTATCCATGATCGTCATGATCGCCCTTTTCTACGCCATTATGACGGCCGTAGCCACCGTGCTGCATGATTATGAAACCGACTCATGGTTTCTGTTAGCGGGCGCTACGGGCTGCGTTCTGCGCTGGATCAGCGTGTTTGAAAACCGCATCAACTACAAGGTGTCCGTGGGCAGCAGCACCATGCAGATGAACTCGGACAGCACCCTGTTTCTTCTGGCGGTCATCTTCGCGTATATGCTGTTTCTGCTCTACTTCCTGCAAAAGAATGACCTGCTCATAGACAAGCTGAAGATTCACTCGGGAGTCGCTCTGGGCATTATTTCTGCCTTGGGCATTGTCAGCGCGCTGGTGATCGCCGTCACCACCTGTATGCGCTATCTCACCTTCAGCTCTCCCAATTTCGATTTCGGTCTCTTTGTCAATATGTACCACAACATGACCGAAACGGGTCTCCCCTTGATCTCCTCGGAGCGTGACGTGTTGCTTTCTCATTTCGTGGTACACCTGTCCCCCATTTACTATCTCCTGCTTCCCGTATACTTCCTGTTCCCCTCGGCTATGACGCTTCAGATCAGTCAGGCGGTTCTGGTGGTCTCGGGCATCATTCCCGCTATTCTCTTAGCAAGACACTACAAGCTCTCAAGCGGAACACAAATCGTGATCGCCCTCATCTACGCCACGTTCCCCGTAATCTCCATGGGCTGCTTCTACGATTTCCACGAGAACTGCTTCCTTCTGCCGCTTCTGATGTGGGTGTTCTATTTCTTTGAGAAAGAGAAGTACCTCTGGATGTACGTGTTCGCCTTCCTGACCCTTATGGTCAAGGAGGATGCCGCCATCTACGTCATTTTCTTCGCCCTTTACGTGATCCTGTCCCGCAAGAAGTTGGGTCACGGTCTGATCCTCGCCGTGTGCTCCGCGATCTATTTCGTTGTCGCCTTGGGCATCCTACAGGGTCTCGCCACCTACTGGGCTGATTTCTACGCGGACGACACCCCCCGCCCCTCCATCGCGGGGCCCATGATCAACCGTTTCGACAACCTGATCTACGACAAGGACAAGGGACTTCTCGGCGCAATTCTCACCGCTCTCAAGAATCCCGGCTATCTTCTGACCCAGTTCTTCTCCACGCGGGGCGTGTATCTTGATTCGTGGTTCATAGAGCGCTCTCCTTGGGCAAAGGTCGTCTACCTCATCCAGATGCTCTTGCCCGTGGGTATGATCCCGTTCTGCACCAAAAAGCAGTCCCGCTGGCTCCTTCTGGCTCCCATTCTGCTCAACGTGCTGACCACCTACAAGTACCAGTACAGCATCAACTTCCAGTACCATTTCGCCATTACCGCCTTCGTGATGTACGCGATGATCCTGAATCTGCCTGACATTCAGCCCATACCGCGGCGCAGACTGCTGGCTCTGGGAGCCGCCGCCTCCTGCTGTATGTATATCTTTCTGGTCATTCCCAAGTACAATCAGTACACCGACGCGTGGGAGAAGAACAAGGATTCCTACAAGTACCGCGAGGAAATGCTGGATACCCTCCCCAAGGGGGCGTCCCTCTGTGTTCCCGGTAACTATCTTGCTCATTGTGCCGACCGCCGAGAGGTCTACGATCACGCCTATCACGTCATGAACGGCGACAAGATCCATTTAAAGGAGCATGACGTGGACTACGCCGTGCTTCGGAACGGTACGGACGATAAGTACCGAGAGATCTTTGAGCAGTACGGTTACACGGTTTGGGCGGAGTTCGACGGGCACGTGATCCTGAAAAGCCCCCACGTAGAATGATTTTAAGCCGAACGCCGATTCCCCACGGGAGTCGGCGTTTCCGTATAAACCAAAACCCACCGACAAGTATCTCGGTGGGTTTCGGGTTGTTATAAAGGCATTTCGAGGGAAGCATCCTCGAATGCGTGTTATCGCACGGAGCGTGATAACCTAAGAATAAGAGGGAAGCAAGGACTAATTACCTCTGCTTAGCGATGAAGAACAGAGCCATAGTACCGGGGCCGGAGTGAGCGCCGATGACGGTGCCCACATTGGTGATGTGCTGTACCCGATTGGCGCCCTTGGCGACCAGCATATCGGAGAGGGTATTGGCATCGCTTTCACAGTCACCGTGGGAGATAAAGAAGGTGCCGTTCACGGGATCCTCGGCGGTCTCGATGAGCTTATCAGCCAGAGCAGCCAGAGAATTCTTGCGACCGCGGACGGTGCTGACCTTAATGAGATGACCGTCGTCGTCCACGTGCATGACGGGCTTGATGTTGAGCATACCGCCCACGAGAGCCACAGCGGGGGATACGCGACCGCCGCGCTTCAGGTAGACCAGATCCTCCACCGTGAACCAGTGCGCCAGCTTGGGGATCAGCTCGCCTGCGTAGGCGGCGGCCTCCTCGATGGTTGCGCCCTGGTTCTTTTTATCCAGAACCAGCTTGACGATCAAACCCTCACCCGCAGATGCGCACAGGGTATCGATAGCGATGATCTTTCGGTCGGGGTACTTCTCAGCCAGATCCTCAGCGGCCAGCTTGCCCTGCCGGAAGGTGGTGGACAGACCGGATGAGAAACCAAGATACAGGATGTCGGTACCCTCGGCCAGAATGGGCTCAAAATTCACGCGGAACGCCTCGGCATTGACGGCGTTGGTCTTGGCCACGTGACCGTCGCGCATATTCTGATAAAACTCCTTGATGGGCATATCATCGTTCAGGAAATCCCGATCGATGTGATCAAAGCGAAAAGCAAGACTCACGCAGCGCACGCCCCAGTCGGCCAGAACCTCGGGGGTAATGTCGCAGGCGGAGTCGGTAAAAATCACGTAGTTATTCATGCATGGTTCTCCTTTCAGGGGACACGGATAGCCCTGTCGATTGCGAGTTTGACCTTAGTATTATACACCAAAAGGTCTTGATAGTCAAGACAAAAAGGAGCATTTTCTCTATACTTGCAGTAGAATACGGGTAGAAAGATGAAAAAATCCCTCTCTACCGACAGTAGAATCTTGTCCAACACGATTTTAGCGACTGTCTTGACTTGCAAAAAAAACATTGAAAACAAAAGAAAAACTCTTGACAAACGCCTGTGATTGTGGTATACTGTCAGTAGAAATTGTATAATCAACAATCGAATGGTCATAAACGGCAAACAAGGAGGAACCGCTATGGACAGTGTGGAAGCCACGCCCCTCACGCACGATGATCTCAAAACCGTCATCGCTACCAACATCGCCGAGCTTCGCAAAAAAAATGGGATGACCCAGCAGGAGCTTGCCGCTAAGCTGAACTATACCGATAAGGCCATCTCCAAATGGGAGCGGGCGGAATCTGTTCCCGACGTGATGATCCTCAAGCAGATCGCGGATATGTTCGGCGTGACGGTAGACTATCTGCTTTGCGGTGTCCACGAAGAGCCTTTGTCTGCGGTGAAAGAAAAAACCGACACCGACGACCGAAAGACACGCCAAAGCGTCCGCACCCGCGGCTTCGTCACGGGCATGAGCGTTCTTCTGATCTGGATCGCTGCACTGGTCTTGTTCATCGTATTTGATACCGCTTCGCTGGATGCTCGCTCGAATTGGGTCGTGTTTGCTTGCGCAGTGCCTGCTTCGTTTATCGTGTGGCTTGTCATGAACACCATCTGGTTCAACCGCCGCCGCAACTACCTCATCATCTCCCTGCTCATGTGGTCTGTTCTGTCCCTCATCTACATACCGGTTCTGCTCTTCGCGCACAGGAATCTATGGTTGATCTTCTCCCTCGGCATCCCCGGTCAGGCCATCATCATCATGTGGTCAAGACTCAAGCAGAGCGGGGATAGCTACGAAAAATAACAAAAAAGCCACCGAAAAGCCTCGGTGGCATTTTTGCTTGGAAAGAATCACTCCTCGACAGCCTCTTCAACAGCCTCGGCGATCTCCTCGCAGGCCTCGCAGGCCTCGTCAATGACCTCGTCGCAGCACTCCTCGACGCACTCGCAAGTCTTCTTCTTGCAGAGCTTGTCCTTGAGCACCTTGGTGAACAGGAAGTAACCACCGACAGCAGCGGCGGCCGCACCAACCACGATACCGACAATGATCCAGATGGTGTTGGTATTCTTCTTCTTTTTCTTGTGGAAGCAGAACATGGTAAATTTCCTCCTTATTTTGATAGGGAAGCAAGCGCGTACCCATATACTTGTCTATAGTATAGCCTAAAATCGTGAACTGCGTATGAATAACTGATTATTTTTGAAATTTTTTTCGCGCCGAAGGGTAATTCATCTTAACCGAAAAGCACCTCGACTCATTGACAAATTCAGGGGAGTATGGTATAATGAATCAGCGCAGAAGGGAGGATACGATGGACATTCACGTTTTGTACAAGGATCGCGACCTTCTGTTGGTTCGCAAATCGCCCGGTGTCCCCTCTCAGCCCGATCCCTCGGGGAAGCCCGACCTTCTCACCGAGCTGCAAAAAATTTATCCGACCGCAAGCCTCATCCACCGCTTGGACACCCCCACGGGCGGAGCCATGGTTTTCGGACTCACACCCAAGGCTTCTGCAAAGCTCTGCGCTCTGGTGCAGGATCACAGCCTTTTCCAAAAGGAATATCTGGCTGTTCTGTCATCAAAGCCCGCCGAAAACGAGGGGGTGCTGAGGGACTGCCTGTTCCATGACAGGCAGAAGAACAAGGCCTTTGTTGCCGACGGTGGTCGCAAGGGAAGCAAGGAAGCCATCCTTGCGTATCGGATTATTGCCTCCGCACCCGACGGTCATACCCTTGTTCTTGTTCGGCTGTATACGGGCAGAACCCACCAGATCAGGGTCCAATTTGCCTCTCGAGGACATCCCTTGGTGGGTGACGGGAAATACGGTAGCCGTGAAAAAGCCCCCTTTATCGGTCTGTGGGCGTACCGACTGACCTTCCCACATCCCGTAACAGGCAAAACCGTGTCTGCCGAGACCTTACCTGACCCCGCAGCTCTGCCGTGGAGTCTGTTCTCGCCAATGAACCACAGCCCGTAAGTTCAATTCCCACTGCAAGTCCAATTCAAATTAAGAGGGAAACACTATGCCCACCTTTACTCTTGCCAGCTTTAACATCTGCTCCGCCCATTTCCGTGAGGGGACGTATACCGAGGGGAATCTGTCCCTCATAGCCGATCATATCAACCAAACCAAAGCCGACGTTGTTTGCCTTCAGGAGGTCGACTGCGGAGCCGCCCGCTCGGAGGGAGTGGATATGCCCGCCTACCTGTCGGAGCACACCGAGCTGAAGCATTCCTATTTCATAAAGATCCGTGATTTTCAGGGCGGCGAGTACGGCACGGCGATTCTGTCCCGTTTCCCGATAATCGAGGCAAAGACCGTAAACTACCCCGTTCAGATCGCGACCCAGGGAACCTCCTGCGGGTACGTGAAAATGGATATGGAGGGAACCTCTGTAACGGTTTTCAACACCCACTTATCCATAGAAAACGAGGAATCCAACACCGAAACCCTTTGCTGCTTAGGGGATATTCTGGCGGAGTATCACGCGGCCTCGGGAGACTTTCTCTGCTGCGGAGACTTCAATACGTCCCCGCAAAAGGTCTCCCGTTACATACCGTGGGTAAAGCTTGCCCACAACGGACTCCACACCTACGCGGATCGCTCCATCGATCATATCCTCTATACAGGTACTGTTCGAATCGAAAACACCCATACGGTGGATACCCAAACGGACAGAACCACAGACCATCACATGCTTCTGACAACCGTTACCGTATAACAAAAGCCCTCGGAGATCTCCTTTCTCCGGGGGCTTTGTCGCATGAATGAGGTTAGTGCGGTTAAAGCGGTTCATGAAGCTAACGCCTCTATACGTTTTTCGCGGCTTACGCGGTTGCCGCCTTTTTCTTTTTCAGCTTCTGCAGAATCAAAATCGGTGTGTACATAACGGCGATCATCAGCCCACCCAGAATGGGATACCCATAATAATGACTTCCCCAAAGGGTCTCAAACAGCTTCAGGGGATTTCCGTCATCGACGGACTCCAGAAACATAAAGTTCGTGCGCCACAGCATATTGGCTCCCTTGGCGAATAGGGCGACCGCCAAAAGGAGAAGAAGGGAAGCGGGAAGCCTGCGAAGGCTTGGCTTGATGTCTCCCCCGACGGTAAGCATAAGCGGGATCACCAGCAAAAGAATATGTACCGAGAAGCTGTGCAGATGCATGAAATTCCAAAAGGGGAGCTTTGTCCACGTGGGGAACAGGAGCGCGGCGGTTGTGGTGGGGATACAGATCACATACAGGAAATTGCCCACCGTTTCGTTGGGCTTCAAGGCAAAAAACAGAATGAGGAAAATGTTGATACTGCACAGATGAAACGGGAGGTAGGAATGGGTGAACAGCCCCAAGGACAAAAGCCATACCAGCTTCCAGATCTCGTCACCGACCAGCAACGCCGTCATGACCCATAGCATCTTCCGCCGCCCCTTTGGCTTAAGCTTCTTGTAAAGGATACAGCAGCCGACGGCGACCGCGGCGCAGAGAAAGAGCCAAAAAAGGTGCAAGGGGGAAAAAAGGGAAAACCCGAATCCATCGGGGATGCTGTCCGAGCTGTACAGAAAGTGGGAAAAATCCATGATGATGCGCCTCGCTTTTTTGAATATGCGCATATTATATCACTTTCAAAAAAGCATGTCAAGGAAATGCTTAAAAACTTCATAATTCTTCATATTTGATATAGAAAAGCATAGCCCGCCGTG
>JAZNUO010000155.1:0-19158 GCA_045592305.1 Eubacteriales bacterium
CGCTTGCCCGGGGGAAATGTGAAAAAGGAATGTAATTTGTGACAAGGGACTGAAAATCTGGAAATATTCGAAAAACTATTGCTTTTTTCGCGGAAATATGGTATAATGAGAAACAATGGGGTGCCCTACCTTATTTGCTGAAAATAAGACCGCGGAAACACGAATGAACAGAATTCATAGGGGTTCACCGCGTATACGTTGGATACCAAAGAGGTCAAAACAATGAGATTTGAAGCGTTCAAAAACAAAATTTGGCTGTCCACACCGACCATGCACGGTGAGGAAATGAAGTATATCACCGAGGCCTATGAGACCAACTGGATGAGCACCGTGGGTGCCAACATCAACGAGGTGGAGCGCATCGCCGCCGAGAAGGTCGGGATGAAGTACGCCGTGGGTCTGTCCTGCTGCACCGCCGCCCTGCATCTGGCGGTCAAGCACGCGGGGGAGACTCTCTACGGCAGACCCGCCATCGGTCACGGAGCGTTGGAGGGCAAGCGGGTTTTCTGCTCGGATATGACCTTTGACGCGACCCTGAATCCCGTGGTCTACGAGGGCGGTGTTCCCGTTTTCATCGACACCGAGGCGGGATCGTGGAACATGGATCCCGCGGCTCTTGAGAAGGCGTTTGAGCTGTACCCCGACGTGAGGCTGGTGGTCTCCGCCGAGCTCTACGGCTTCCCCGGGCGCATGGACCGCATCAAGCAGATCTGCGAGCGCCACGGCGCACTCCTTGTGGAGGATGCCGCCGAGGCCATGGGTGCCACCGTTGACGGCCGTCAGTGCGGCTCCTTCGGTGACTACTCTGCCATCAGCTACAACGGCAATAAGATCATCACGGGTTCTTCGGGCGGGTGCCTCCTGACCAACGATCTCGAGGTCGCCAACAGGGCGCGCAAGTGGTCCACCCAAGCCCGCGAGAACGCTCCTTGGTACCAGCACGAGGAGGTTGGCTACAACTACCGCATGAGCAACGTCATCGCGGGGGTGGTTCGCGGTCAGTATCCCTACCTTGAGACCCATATCGCCCAGAAGAAGGCTATCTACGAGCGGTATCGGGAGGGCTTCAAGGATCTGCCCGTTTCCATGAACCCCATCACCGGGGGCACCCGACCCAACTACTGGCTCTCCGCCATGACCATCGACCCCGCCTATATGTGCAAGCAGGTCAGGGACGATTCCACCGCTCTCTACGTCCATGAGGACGGCAAGACCTGCCCCACCGAGATTTTGGAGACGCTGGCAAAGTACAATGCCGAGGGCCGCCCCATCTGGAAGCCCATGCACATGCAGCCCATGTACCGTATGCATGAGTTTGTCACGGTGGAGGGAAGCGGCCGTTGCCGCACCAACGCTTACATCGCGGGCAGTGCCGCCGACGTGGGAGCCGACATCTTCCACAGAGGTCTCTGTCTCCCCAGCGACAACAAGATGACTCCCGAGGATCAGGACAAGGTGATCGCCATGGTCCGCTCCTGCTTTGAATAAGTCAGCGCGAGGTTTACATACATGTACGCAAAATGCTTCAAGCGAGTGATGGATTTTACCCTGTCCCTCATCGCCTTGATCATCCTGTTCCCCATCCTTTTGATCCTGACCGTCATGGGTGCCGTCGCCATGAAGGGCAACCCCTTCTTCACCCAGCCCCGTCCCGGTAAGATCAACAGACGGACGGGGAAGGAGAGGATCTTCAAGCTGGTCAAGTTCCGCACCATGAGCAACGCCAAGGACAAGGCGGGGAACCTCCTGCCCGACGAGGTACGCCTCAACGGGTACGGTAAGTTCCTGCGCTCCACCTCTCTGGACGAGCTGCCCGAGCTTTTGAATATCCTCGTGGGGGATATGTCCATCGTGGGTCCCAGACCCCTGCTGGTCAAGTACCTCCCCCTCTACAGCGAGGAGCAACGCCACCGCCACGACGTTCGCCCGGGTCTGACGGGCTACGCCCAGGTTCACGGTCGCAACACCGTCACGTGGGAGGCCAAATTCGAGATGGACGTGGCCTACGTCCGAAATATCACCTTCATCGGCGACGTGAAGATCATCTTCGGTACCGTGGGAGCCGTTCTCAAGCGGGACGGCATCAGCAGCGAGACCAGCGCCACCATGGAGGAGTTCACGGGCAGCCCCGCCGCCCATGAAGAAACGAGTCAGGTATGAAAACGAACAAGCAACTGGTCATCATCGGCGCGGGCGGTCACGGCAGCGTCATCGCGGACATCGCCCGACTGAACGGCTACGGGTCCATCGTCTTTCTGGACGATGCCTGCGCCGGGCGGGCAGACGGATACCCCGTGGTGGGTAAGGTTGAGGAGGCCCATCGGTTCATAGCCGATTCGGATTTCATCCTCGCCATCGGGAACAACGCCACCCGCGAAAGACTGCAGACGCGGCTTGCCGACCAAGGCGCGCGCCTCGCCACCCTCATCCATCCCCATGCCGTTATCGGTGAAAACGTGACGGTGGGGAAGGGCGCCGCCATCATGGCGGGAGCCGTGGTCAACCCCGGCGCGACCGTCGGTGACGGTGTCATTCTGAACACCTGCTCCTCGGTAGATCATGACTGCCGCGTGGGCGATTTCGTCCATATCGCGGTAGGTGCCCATCTGTGCGGCACGGTCACGGTGGGTAGCGGCGCGTTCATCTGCGCGGGAGCCACGGTCATCAATAACGTCTCGGTCTGCGAGGGCGCGACCGTGGGCGCGGGGGCTGTGGTTGTCCGCGACATCACCGAAAAAGGAACCTACGTGGGTGTGCCCGCGAGGAAAATGATGTGAGGACCGTATGTATAGAATATGCATAGTGACAACCGTGTCCATCACGCTGAAGGCATTCGTTCTGGATCTGGCGAAGGCCATGGCGCAGACCGGTGAATACGAGATCCATTTCGTCTGTAATCACGATCCCGAGTTCGCGGCGCTTCTGCCCGAATCCATCCACTATCATCCCATCGCCATGGATCGGGGCATATCTCTGGGGGGCTTCAAGGCTGCGCGGGAGATGTACCGTCTGTTCAAAAAAGAAAAATTCGATCTGGTTCAGTATTCCACCCCCAACGCCGCCTGCTATGCGTCCATAGCGGCAAGGATGGCGGGGATCAAGGCCAGACTCTACTGCCAATGGGGCATCGCCTACGTGGGATTTACGGGACTGAAAAGACGGGTGTTCAAGTGCGTGGAGAAAATGGTGTGCCGTAACTCCACCATGATCGAGCCCGACAGCTTCGGAAACCTGCGCTTCAGCCACGGAGAAAAACTCTACACCCCCGACAAGAGCCGCGTCATCTGGAATGGAAGCGCCAGCGGCGTGAATCTCTCCAAGTTCGACGTGACCCAAAAGGAAGCGTGGGCAAAGGAGATCCGTGACAAATACGGCATCCCGACCAACGCGCGCGTTTTCGTTTTCATCGGACGGATCACCCGAGACAAGGGCATCAACGAGCTCTTCGAGGCCTCCCAAAGGCTTCTTGAGAAGTACGGTGACGCGTATCTCTTGATGGTGGGGAGCGTGGAGAAAAGCGAAACCCTGCAGCCGCACCTGTACGAGTGGTCGCAGGATACCCCGAGAGTCCTGTACACCGGCTATACCAACCAAGTGGAAAAGTATATGGCGGCCGGTGACGTATATATCCTGCCCAGCTATCGGGAGGGCTTCGGGTCGGCGGTGGTTGAGGCTGAGGCCATGGGGCTTCCCGTGATCGTGACCGACATCCCCGGACCCACCGATGCCATGAAAAAGGACGTGACCGGTCTTGTGGTGAAGAAGGGTGATGCGCAAGAGCTGTACAACGCCATGGAGACCCTGTATTTCTCCAAGGAGCTTCGGGACGAGCTGGGTCGCAACGCGCTGGAGTTCGCCACCACGGGCTTCGAGCAAAAAGCACTGTTTGAGAAGATCTGCAACGACAGAAGGGACCTCATCGAGAAGAGTACCACCCGATAACGGGTAGAAGAGGAATAGCAGGATACTATGAAAGTCGTGATAACCGGAGCCAACAGCTACATAGGCGAGCATATTCAGTCCTACGTGGAGAGCGTCAACCCGCAGGCGGAGGTGTTCCAGCTTGACGTCATTGAGGATACGTGGCGAGCGTATGACTTTACGGGATGTGACGCGGTTGTCCACGTGGCGGCCATCGTCCACCGCAAGGACGGGGTGTCTCGGGAGGAGTACCAACGGGTCAACGTAGAGCTGACGGCGGAGATCGCGGAGAAGGCCAAGGCGCAGGGAGTCGGTCAGTTCGTGTTCCTCAGCAGCATGGCGGTCTACGGCGTGGAGAAGTCCCTCTCCAAAAAGAAGAGCCTGATCTCCCGCCAAACCGAGCTGAAGCCCACCTCCCTGTACGGCGAAAGCAAGTATCTCGCCGAGAGGCGGCTTACCGAGCTGGAAAGCGAGAGCTTCCGTGTCGCCATCGTGCGCCCCCCCAACGTCTACGGCCCCGGGTGCAGAGGCGGGTACATCTCCACCTACGCCTCCATCGTCTCCAAGCTCCCCGCCATCCCCAAGGCCTTCACCTCGGTCAAGCAAAGTGTCCTGTACATTGACAATCTGAGCCGCTTCATCTACCTGCTGCTCCTCGGGCAAAGGCGAGGAGTCTACACCCCCCAGGATGAGGTCAGCGTCAGCGCCGTGGACATCATGAGCGCCATCAGCGAGGGGCTGACCTTGAACAAGAAGGCGAGCGCCTTTTTGGGACTGTTTATCTATCCGCTCTCTTTCCTCCCTTTGGTCAAAAAGGGGTATGGCGGCGTTTCCTACGATCAGGATTCGTCCCATCACGGAGAGCTGGATTACTTGATCGTACCGTATAACGAAGGAATCAAAAGGACGGTGCTGTATGGAACTCAGTGTGATCATTCCCATCTATAAAACCGAGGAATTTCTCTCGGAATGCGTTGGCAGTATTCTGGAAAAGGCGAATCGGGACGTGGAGGTCGTCCTTGTGGACGACGGCTCCCCCGACGGCTGCCCCCGCATCTGCGACGAATTCGCCGCAGCGGACTCACGGGTCACTGTGGTGCACAAGGAAAACGGCGGCCTGTCCTCCGCGAGAAACGCGGGCTTGGCCGTGGCGAAGGGTCGATACGTCACCTTCGTGGACTCGGATGATAAGATTTTCCCCGACAGCCTCCCCGAGATCCTGAACTGGATCCGCACCGTGGGAGCCGATATGTGCTTTTTGCGGGCCTTCAAGCTCTTCGCGGACGGCACTATGCGGGATCTGGGAGAGAACATCGACGGCTCTCAGCTCCGCGCCAAGAGTCGGGAGGAGGCCATCCGCCATCTGGCATCCAGATCCAAATACCCCGGAAGCGCGTGGGGCAAGGTGTTCCGCAGAGATTTTTTGCTGGATAACGATCTGCATTTCCCCTATGACCGTCGGTATTCCGAGGATCTGGGCTTCATTCGGGACTGCGTGCTGTGCGCCGAGAGCTTTGACGCGCTGGACGTGCCCTACTACCAGTACAGACAGGGGCGCGCGGGCTCCATCACCCATCAGATCAAGGCCAAGAACTTCAACGATCTGCTGCGGTTCATCACCGAGTCGGCGGAAAAGCTGACCGAGAACCGCAAGGCCAAGGATGCTGTCAGTGGGCTGGTCATGAGCTTTGCGGCGTACGAGTATTCCATCCTGCTGTACGGCTATACCCGCATCCCCAAGGAGGATAAAAAGGCGGCTCTGGCGGCCATGAAGCCTTACGCGTGGACCCTGAGATACGCCGGCACGAGAAAGGGAAGGCTGGTCTCCTTGGCCTGCCGCCTCTTGGGCGTGCGGTTCGCCGCGTTTTTGATGAAGCAATACAGAAGGGCAGTGGAGAAATGAATATCCTGATCGTATCCTACGAGGCCTGGCGCGATACCAATAACGGCGGCAACGTGCTGTCCAATATTTTCCGCGCCTTCCCCGACGCGGAGATCGCCCAGCTCTACTGCAGCGGTGAGATGCCCCAGAATTCGGTCTGTCAAGCCTATTTCCAGATCTCCGACTCCATGCTCCTGTCCTCCCAAAAAGGACGGGCGCTGGAGGAGAAGGATTACAGCGTGGACGAGACGGGAACCGCCAACGTGGCGGAGAACAAGGTCAAGAACCGCGTTCCCACCCTGCTCAAGGAGCCTGTTCTGCTGGCGCGCGAGCTTTTGTGGACCCTCTTTCGCTGGAAAACTCCCGAGCTGGAGGACTTCATCCGCGACTTCAAGCCCGATATGATCTTTGCCCCCTGCTACTCCTACTTTCACGTGTCCAAGCTGGCACTCTACGCCAAGGAGGTCGCGGGGTGCCCCATGATCTCCTATATTTCGGATGACAACTATTCCTTAAAGCAGCTCCGCTTCTCCCCCTCCTTCTGGATCAACCGCCTCATCACCCGCAAATGGATCCGCCGTCATTTTGCCGCCTGCTCCCTCGTGTATACCATGACGGATATGCAAAAGAGGGAATACGAGGCACTCCTGAAGCGGCCCATGAAGGTGCTTTGCAAATCCGCCGAGTTTTCCGAGGGAGAAAAGGAGGTCGCCACTCCCGTTCGCTTCATCTACGCGGGCGGTCTGTACCTGAACCGCTGGAGGATGCTTTCGAAGCTGGCCGAGGCCATCCGCGCCCTCAACCGAGACGGGATACGGGCCGAGCTGCACATATACTCGGGCTCCCGACTCAAGGAAAGCCGTGTAAACCGCCTTCACGACGGTACGCATTCCTTTCTCCATGGGGCCATTCCCTTCAGCGAGCTGACCGAGCGTTACCGCGAGTCCGACGTGGCGGTTCACGTGGAGTCCTTTGACCTCAAAAACCGCCTCATCACCCGCCTTTCCTTTTCCACAAAGATCATCGATTGCATGAACAGCGGATGCGCCATTCTGGCGGTAGGACCCGATACCCAAGCGGGGATCGCCTACCTGAGGGAGCACGGCGCGGCGGCCTGCGTATGCGATCCGAATGGAGTGAATGAAACCGTTCGGGATCTGGTGGATCATCCCGACCTGATTCGGGAATACGCGAAAAAAGCCGCCCAACTGGGCAGACAAAACCACGACAGACGCCATATTGAGGAAAATCTCAGACGGGATTTTCACAACGCCGTCGCGGGAGAGACCCGTAACGAAGAGGAACCGAGCGAGAGCCCATCGCGCCGCCTCTGAAAAATGATCGTAAAGGACGTGCCTTTTCATTATGTTTCCATATATGATTCTTATGTTTGCTCCTCTGCTGGTTTATCAGGTCGCCGTGACCCGAAAAGAAAACAGAACCGGCAAGGAGTGGTCGTTATCCGTCGGTAAGGAGCCTCAGATTCTGTACAACAGCCTGATCGTGCCTGTGTTTTTCTTCCTGCTCTTCTGGATTCTGGCTCTGCGCCACGAAACGCTGGGACGTGACATCGGTAACTACCATAACTATTTCGATTACTATTCGAATGTTGAGTTCTCAACCGTCCTGAAGGAGAGGCAGGATATTCTGTACTGGGTGCTGAACTGGCTCGTCGGACAGGTTACGGACAGCTTCCAGATCTTTCTGGCCGTGGTAGCGGCGATCTCGATTCTGCCCATCGTTGTGCTGTATTCCGAGGACAAGCAGTACGGCTTTTTGAAGATCGTTCTGTTCATGAACATATCCAATTTCGTCATGCTTTTCTCGGGTCTGCGTCAGGCTCTCGCGGTTTCCATCGGTCTGATCGCCTACGATTGCGTGCGAAAGAAGCGTCCCGTCCGTTTCCTGCTCTTTGCTTTGATCGCGTTCGGCTTCCACCATACGGCGTTCATGATCCTTCTCTACTATCCGCTGTACTATCTCCGCCTGCGCAGAAGGCATCTTTGGTTCATCATCCCGACCGTTGGCGCGGTCTTTGTGTTCAGTAAGCAGATCTTCACCTTCCTGAGCCGAGTCGCCGTGGCGCTCATGGGCGATAAATACGACGTTGAGATCGAGGATACCGGCGCGTATACCATGATCATTCTGCTCGCCGTTCTTGCTGTCGCGGCGTACTTCTTCCCCGATGAGGAAAAGATGGACGCAGAGGCGAACGGTCTGCGAAACTTCCTGTTGATGGCCTTGACCCTACAGTTCTTCGCCCCCTTGAACAACCTGTCCATGCGCATGAACTACTACTTCATTATTTTCGTTCCCATCATCGTTCCGAAGGTGTTCAGGTATGCCAAGGACAACATCAAGGACGTTGCCAAGATCGCCAAAGGAGTGATCGTGGCCTTCTTTGTGGTGTACTACCTGATCACCACCTACCAGAGCTGTCGGACGGGTATCAGCGTGCTGGATACCTACCCCTACGTGGCTTTCTGGGAATACTGAGGAGGCGCGTATGAAAATAGCGCAAGTCAACGTGACCTGCTCCACAGGTAGCACGGGGAAGATCTGCAAGGCCATCGGAGAACGGCTGACCGAGCGGGGCGACGAAAGCTATATTTTCCACGTCCGGGCTCAGCCGAATACCGAAAGCTATATATCCTGCGGAACCCCCGCCTACATCAAAGCGCAGGCTCTGCGCTCACGCCTCCTTGGAAACTACGGCTTCAACAGCCGAAGAGCTACCAAACGGATGATCGCCCATCTGGAGCGGCTCCAACCTGACATCGTTCATCTCCACAATCTGCACAGCCATAACGCCCACTTGGGGCTTTTGCTCCGCTACCTGAAGGAAAAGAGGATCAAGGTTGTCTGGACCTTCCACGACTGCTGGGCGTTCACGGGCTACTGCCCCCATTTCGTGATGGCGGGCTGCGACAAGTGGAGAACGGGCTGCGAGGGCTGCCCCCAGTACCGCGACCACAGCTTCCTTTTCGACCGCAGCCGTGAGCTGTACCGAAAAAAGAAGGAGCTGCTCACGGGGCTGGATATGACCGTCGTGACCCCCTCGCGGTGGCTTTCCGAGCTGGTTCGGGAGTCATTCCTCAAGGACTACCCCGTGACTGTCATCAACAACGGCATCGACCTGTCTGTGTTTCACCCGCGGGAGAGCGGTTTCAGAGAAAAATACGGTATCCCCTCGGACAAGCACGTCCTCTTGGGCGTGGCCTTCGATTGGGGCGTGCGCAAGGGTCTGGACGTTTTCCTGAAGCTGTCCGAGACCCTGGACCCCGACAAGTATCAGATCGTTCTCGTGGGCACCAACGACACCGTGGATAGGCAGCTCCCCTCGCGCATCATTTCCATCCACCGCACCCAGAATCAACAGGAGCTGGCAGAGCTTTACTCCGCCGCCGATCTGCTTCTCAACCCCACCCGAGAGGATAACTACCCCACGGTCAACATGGAGTCTCTGGCCTGCGGTACCCCCGTTCTTACCTTCCGAACCGGAGGCAGTCCCGAAATGCTGGACGAGTCCTGCGGAGCGGTGGTTCCCTGCGACGATACCGAAGCCTTCCGACGGGAGATCCTGCGGATCTGCGAGCAACGTCTGTTTTCCGCGGAGCGTTGCGCAGAAAAAGCGCGGGAATTCGATCAAAACCAAAAATACAAGGAGTACATAGAGCTGTATGAAAGAGTTAACCCTTCCCGAGATCAAGGAAATTGAGCTGGAGATCCTCAAGGTGTTCCACAATTTCTGCAAGGAAAATAACATCCGCTACTTCATTTCCCACGGAACCCTGCTGGGCACCATCCGCTATAAGGGCTTCATTCCGTGGGACGACGACGTGGACGTGCTGGTCCCCCGCGAGGATTATGACAAACTGCTGACCCTCTTCAAGGACAGCGAGCAGTATCGCCTGCTTCACTTCGAGAAGGACGAGCGATTCCTGTTCCCCTACGCCAAGCTTTGCGATATGACCACCCTCAAGGTGGAAAACGGCTGGGAGGACGAGCTCAAGCTGGGCCTGGACATGGACATTTTCCCTCTGGACGCATGGGATAACGATCTGAAAAAGGCCAGAAAAGAGGTCAAGCACCAGACGCGGGCCATGTTCCGCCTGGGCTTGTGCAAGAGTAAAAAGGCCGGCTCGGTCAACCTCCTCAAGCGCGCAGTCAAGCGTGTCATGATGGTCTTCTGCAAGATGGTGGGCAGCAAGCATTACATCCGCAAGCTCATGAGGGAGGCCCGCAGACATCCCTACGAGGGAAGCAAGTATCTGGGCGGCAAGGCCTGGAACGTCTACGGCTACCGCGACATCCTCCCCGCCGAGGTGTTCGACCACCCCATCGAGGTGGAGTTTGAGGGCGAGACCTTCTGGGCACCCGTGGGCTACGATGCCTTCCTGTCCAGCCTCTACGGCAACTACCTCCCTGAGCCTCCCCCCGAGAAGCGCAAGACCCATCACGTGTTCAAGGCGTACAAGCTGTAAGCCGCCTTGCCCGTGAACGTGAAACTATCAGCCCATTGGCTGTTTATATATAGATCGCATCCCCAAAATTCAGTCAAAGGAGAAACACTATGAAGATTCGTCAGATGTCTAAGGTTCTGGCCATGACTCTTGCGGTGATCATGCTGGTCGGTATGATTCCTCTGCACGCGTTTGCCGGTGCCTACAGTGACAGCAACGGAGGATGTAGCACATACAACCTCATTTCCGAAAGAAGCTGGGACATCGCCCCCGGTGTGACGGAGTACGAGCAGGTTCTGAACAACGATGGCGGCTCCAGAAGACAGGTTATGCACGCTGCTGTTGTGGACCTCAACAACCCCTATGTCAAGGTTATTCCCGGTTACAAGGGAATGATCCCCACTGCCGGCAACTACGGTACTCAGTCCACCTCCACTCAGGCTCTGGAAGCCGAGAAGCTGGGCTACGGCAACGTTGTTGTGGCTACCAATGCTATGCTTAGCTGGTATACCGAGACGTACTACACCCAGAACCCTCACCTCATCGGTGAGCCCTTGTATTACAACATTCTGGACGGTTATTACTACGAGAACAGCCGTGGCTCTGCAACCTTCAATAAGAGCTACGCGGTTCTGGTAATCAATTACGACAATCATCCCTTGACCGGTGAGCCCCGTCCCGCCGATATGCCTAAGGTTATGATGCGTTCCCATACCGATCCTCTTACCGGTTGGGAGCAGAACGCTATTTGCGTCTGGGCCTTCCTGGTCAAGCCCGACGCAAACGGTAATCCTGTAAGCCAGTATCCGGTAGAAGATCATGGAAGCGGCATCGCCTCCAGAACCTTTATTGGTATCAGAGCTGACGGTACCCTCGTTATGGCTGTTTCCGACGGTGAGCAGGCTCCTTATTCTACCGGTTTCACCAACCATGAAATGGCAGATTACATGATCAAGATGGGCTGCATCTATGCTGCCAACTGTCACGGCGGCGGATCCACCACCTTCTGCTCTCAGCGTCCCGGTGAGGATCTGAAGGTCAACTGCTCCCTGTCCGACGGCGGTGAGCGTCCTACCACCAATACCATTCTGGTCATTTCCACCGCTCCCGCAGACGGTGAGTTTGCCCGCGCCAACCTGTCCTCCGATTATGAGTACTACACTCCCGGCGCTTCCGTGACCTTCAACGCTCTGGGTACCGACGCCGTTGGTACCAAGGTGGATATTCCCGCCGACGTTGAGTGGGTCATCAAGGAGGAGGGCATGGGCACCATCGCAAACGGTGTGTTCACCTCCAACGGCACCGAGGGTACCGTGACCGCTCAGATGATCTACGAGGGTAAGGTCGTGGGCGAGAAGTCCGTGACCATCGTTACCCCCGATACCCTGTTCTTCGAGCAGCCCGTTGTCACCATCCCCTTCGGCAAGACCGCTAAGGTCCCCGTGAAGGCAACCGCCCTTGTGAACGGCGTGGCTCAGGAGATCGGTCTGGGCGATAACGACGTGACCTTCACCACCACCAACGATGCTCTCGGCACCTTCGACGGCCTGGACTTTATCGCCGTGGACGAGCAGTTCGCTCCCGTTGATCTGACCAGCACCGTGACCGCTACCCTGAATATGGGTGCCAATCCCACCGCCACCGTTCAGCTCAATCTGGGCAAGGGCTCCGAGGTCCTGTGGGACTTCGAGGGCGGCCAGGCTGACCTGGATATGTGGAACGTCATCAACAGCCGTACCAACGACTACCGTGACTACTACCTGAAGCTCTCTCTGGCAGACCGCGAGAACGGTCAGGTTCATGACGGTGATTACTCCATGCGTCTGGAGATCAACGGTCTTGCCTCCAAGAAGTCCGACTCCAGTGACTACGCTTGGATCCGTCTGGGCGTGGACGGCGAGGCCATTGAGCTGGAGAACGCCCGCAGAGTCGGTTTCTGGCTCTACGTTCCCGAGGACAACATCCAGTGCTGGGTGCAGGGTCACTACATGACCGACTCCAACGGCGACGGCAAATACGACACTCTGGCTACCGTCAGCATGATGGAGTCCGAGAACGTCTACTACAACATTGACGAGTCCGGCTGGCATTATATGTCCATGGACATCTCCGCCTTCGAGAAGGTGGCTCTGAAGTATGACCGCCAGTTCAATAAGCAGGACGCTAACGGTCAGACCACCGGTCAGACCTCCGAGACGGGCGAGTTCTTTATCGCCATCATCACCCACAGAACCAAGAATAACCTCCTGTGGCAGACCAACGGTACCATCAACGGTCCCTACACCTACTACATGGACGGCTTCACCGTGGATTACTCCGACGCTGTGGATGACAGAGAGAATCCCATCTTTGATAAGATCTATCTGGATGGCACCACTGCTCTGGTCAAGCGCGACGTGATCACCACCACCTCCAATATCCTCAACCTGTCTGCCGCCGTGGCAGATAAGACCACCCTGGCGGACGCTATGGGTGTTGAGCAGCCCCTGTACAACGTTTCCGGTCTGGATGCCTCCACCGCCAAGGTTTACATCGACGGCGTTGAGGTAGACTGCACCTTCGACGGCAGCAAGATGGTCTCCGACGGTAACGTCGTAGCCGACGGCTACCACCGCGTCAAGTTCGAGATCTGCGACAAGATGGGCAACAAGTCTGTTGTCATTCGCGTCGTGAAGGTCGAGTCCGGCGAGGAGAAGTCCACTCTGAGCCTGGTTCCCGCCGATCCCACCCTGGATCGCATCCCCTTCGGTTCCATCTACTGGATGAACCTGGAGGCTACCGCTATCGAGACCATCCAGTCTGTTCAGACCGTGATCGACCTCAACAGCGTCAACCACTGGCAGCTTGACAACATGTATCTGGCTGACGGCTTCTCCGCTGAGTACACCGTCAACGCAGAGACCAACACCGCCACCATCACCATCACCCGCACCGGTGATAACACCCAGACCGGCGCCGCCGTTCTGGCTCAGATCCCCGTCCGTATCATCTACTTCGATACCGACATCAAGGTTCCCGGCTTCAACGCCGCAACCTACTGGACCACCTACAACTTCTTCCCGCAGGATATGAAGATGGACGTTGATATGGGTCTCATCACCCATGTGGACGGCACCACCTCCACCTTCTCCAACGAGGAGTTCCACGTGGATACCGAGATGTATACCACCAACGCGGCTATGGAAAAGACCTACTTCGTTGAGCACGGCACCACCCACGTTCATACCCCCGCCGCTATCGACGATAAGGCTCCCACCTGCACCCAGCCCGGCTACACCGGCCGCACCTTCTGCGAGGGCTGTAACTCGGTCGTTGACTGGGGCACTACCGTTCCCGCTACCGGCCACACCTTTACGGTCGATACCAGAAACAGAAAGCTGGTTTGCGACTGCGGTCACGAGTATGCAGGCACCGGCATCCACACCGTTGACGGTAAGACCTACTACACCGTTTCCGGCAAGCTGCTCCCCGGTTGGGTCAGCGTTGACGACGAGTGGTACTACTTCGACGCCACGACCTACGCAGGTGCTGACGGCTATCAGGTTGCCGACAAGGGCGTTGCATTCAACTTCGAGAACGGCCGCCTGACTGACGGCTCTTGGGAGACCACCTCCGCCGGCAAGCGTTACTGGTACGGCCCCGGCTTCTACAGAGATACTTCTCCCGAGCTGACCTCCTGCCGTCCCTACGAGATCGACGGTAAGACCTACCTCTTCAACAGATACGGCTACATGCAGACCGGTATTGTAAGATTCTACGATGCCACGAGCGGCGGCGGCGCTTTGGCTACCGGCGCGTTCACCTACTACGACTGCGGTACCGACGGCGCGGCTGTCCTCCTCTCCGGCGTTTACGAGGATCAGCTTTATGTGGACGGTATCCTGGTGAAGCGCTATCAGCTTGTTGAGTTTGACGGCAACTTCTACTTCATTACCGACGGCAACAAGATCGCCAAGAACACCACCCTGTATCTGAACGCTGCCTATGTTGCCGATAAGGTGCTGCCCGACGGCAGACCCGTTATCGTCGGCTACTACAGCTTCGACGCAGAGGGTAAGATGATCGTTGAGGCACCCAAGAACGGTGTTGTCGGCGATTACCTCTACATCAACGACGTGAAGCAGACCCGCTACAAGCTGGTTGAGTTCGAGGGTGACTTCTACTTCATCAGCGACGGTGACAAGATCGCCAAGAACGCCAGACTGTATCTGGGTGCTAACTACGTGGACGGCCAGATCCTGCCCGACGGCAGAACCCTTATCGCCGGCTACTACAACTTCGACGCTGAGGGTAAGATGATCATCGAGGCACCCAAGAACGGTGTTGTGGGCGATTACCTCTACATCAACGATGTGAAGCAGACCCGCTACAAGCTGGTTGAGTTCGACGGCAACTTCTACTTCATCAACGACGGTGACAAGATCGTCAAGAACCAGAGAATGTTCCTGAGCGCTACCTACGTGAGCGGCAAGACCCTGCCCGACGGCAGAGCCCTGCTGCCCGGTTACTACAGCTTCGACGCCGAGGGTAAGATGATCATCGAGGCTCCCAAGAACGGTGTTATCGACGGATACCTCTACATCAACGACGTGAAGCAGACCCGCTACAAGCTGGTTGAGTTCGACGGCAACTTCTACTTCATCAACGATGGCGATAAGATCGTTAAGAGCCAGAGAATGTTCCTGAGCGCCACTTACGTGGACGGCAAGATCCTGCCCGACGGCAGAACCCTGCTGCCCGGTTACTACAACTTCGACGCTGAGGGTAAGATGATCATCGAGGCACCCAAGAACGGTGTCGTCGGCGATTACCTCTACATCAACGATGTGAAGCAGACCCGCTACAAGCTGGTTGAGTTCGACGGTAACTTCTACTTCATCAACGACGGTGACAAGATCGTCAAGAACCAGAGAATCTACCTGAGCGCCACCTATGTGAGCGGTAAGGTCCTGCCCGACGGCAGAGCTCTCCAGGTTGGCTACTACTACTTTGATGCCGAGGGTAAGATGGTCATCGAGGCAGCCAAGAACGGCGTTATCGACGATTACCTCTACATCAACGACGTGAAGCAGACCCGCTACAAGCTGGTTGAGTTCGACGGCAACTTCTACTTCATCAACGACGGTGACAAGATCGCCAAGAACAAGAAGCTGTACCTGGGCGCTAACTACGTGGAGAACTTCCAGCTCGCGAACGGTGAGTCTCTGAAGGCCGGCACCTACTACTTCGACGCTGAGGGTAAGATGGTCCTCGACTGATCTTCCCCCCATCCGTCTGACTTTGCTTGTTTGAGTAAATAAGCTCCCCCCTGCCTCGGCAGGGGGGAACCGCGCGAGATCAAAGCCTCCACGGGGCGCGCGGTGGACAACGCGGGACTGTTTGTCATAAACGGTCCCGCGGCTGATTTGATCGGGATCCGCGTGAAAACGCGATTCGCCCTCGGTTATTGCGACCCCTTCGCGAGAGTGTCCCCAACAGGTATGAGCCGATATACGGTTTATGAAGTCATGAGGAATAGGAGAAGGATTATGAAAAAATCTTTGTTAACCAAGCTGGTCTCGGTGCTTCTGTGCGCACTCATGCTCGCAAGCGCTGTCTCCATGGCGGCGTTCGCCGTTGAGTATACGGAGGACGAGGGCCACTATCTGAAAATGGTCTCCAAGCGAGACTGGGAGCTGGCTCCGGGCATTGCCGAATCCGAGATCATTCTGTCCAAGGAGGACGGCTCGCATCGCCAAGTTTGTCACGTAGTCGAGGTTGACATCAATAACCCCTACACTAAGGTTATGCCCAGCTATATGGGCATGAAAGAAGCCTTGGATGCCAAGGATTATAGCGTCAAGACCATGTCCGAGCAGGTCAAGTACGCTGAGGAGCACGGCTACGGAAACGTGGTCGCCGCCATGAATACGGCTCTGCATTGGTACGATACCGAATACTACGAGGAGCATCCCGAGCTGATCGGTGAGCCCGTGGGCCTTCTGATCATGGACGGCGCACGCTATGAGAATAGCCAATATCGCAGTTGGGGAGCCGCCACCTGTCTGGTTATCAATTTCGACGAAAAAGACGGCGAGCCCCGCCCCTCTGACATTCCCAAGACCGAGATCCGTTACTGTTGGGATCCCATTACCGGTTGGGAAGAACAGGTCATTCCCGCCAATTTCGGCATTGCAGTTGTGAATGGTGTGAACCAGTATGAGATCACGGACACCGAGCCCCCCGCTCCCCGATCCCTTCTTGGATTAAAAGAAGACGGCACCATTGTGATCATGATGAACGATGGTCGTCAGGAGCCCTTCTCCCGCGGCTTCAATCTGTACGAGATGGCTCAAATGATGATCTCTCTCGGTTGCCATATAGCCATCAACTGCGACGGCGGCGGATCCTCCACCTTCCTGTCCCAGCGGCCCGGCGAGGAGTTGGAGCTTCATTGCTCTCCCTCTGACGGAGCTGAGCGCCCTACGACCAGCGGAATTCTGGTCATTTCTACCGCCCCCTTGGCGGGTGAGTTCGAGGAGGCAAAGATCACCTCGGATTATGATTACTATACCCCCGGCAGCTCTGTTCAGCTCCGCGCAACGGGCTCCGACCATAACGGCGCCCCCGCCGATATTCCCGCAAACGCCGTCTGGCAACTGTCCGACAGTTCCTTTGGCAGTCTCAGCGATACGGGCTTGTTCATATCGAACGGCAAGCAGGGGAGCGTGACTGTAAAAATGACCGTGGACGGCGAGGTCGTGGGTGAAAAGACCCTCCACATCGTGACCCCCGACACCCTTTCCTTCGCTTCCACCGATATGGCCGTCGCCTTCAGCGGGCGTGTGAATCTCGGTCTGAACGCCACCTTTGGTGGTTACACCGTAGCACTCCAGCCCTCGGACGTGACCTTTACCCTGTCCGATCCGGGCGTTGGCTCCATCAGCGGTTTCTACTTCACCGCAGGTCAGGAGAATCTCTCGGTCCTGACCTCCACCCTGACCGCCAAGGTAGGCGGTATTTCCGCGACCACAACCATCCGTCTCGGCAAGGGCCCCAAGCTCGCCTACTCCTTTGAGAACGAGTTTGTGGGGGACACCGAAGGGCGGAAGCTGACAGGCTGGGCGATCCATCCCATCAGCGGCGATCCCGTGGGCGAGCTCCACGTCGTGGGACGAGGCAGCGGCAAGGGCAAGAACGGAGACTTTGTTCTCTCGGTCAACTGTGACTACACCCAAGTCAGCCGTACAGGAACGCATACCCTGCAAATGACCTTCCCCCCCATCGACTGCACGGGTGCCACCGCCGTGGGCTTCTGGCTCTACGTTCCCCGCGATGCCCGCAATGCATCTCTGGAATTCGGTGACGGCGGCCTCACAAGTCATGACCTCTCCGCCCTGAACGAGGGCTGGCACTACGTTACTGCTCCCGTCTCGGGAAATACGTTCTCCTACATCAATTTCTCCATTGACGGAAACACCGCTGACGCGGATGATGTCAACGTCAACGGGGCATACACCTTCTACATAGACGACATCACCTTTCACTACTCCGATGCTGTGCCCGATCGCCGCGCCCCTGCCTTCTCGGCTCCCACGGTGACGGTCTCGGGCAGCACCGCGGCTATGCAGGGGCAGACCATCTACAGTAATACCCCTGTTTTCGAGGTGTCCGTGACCGACGATCCCGCCTTCACCAACGCGACCGGCATGGATGCCAATACCGCCAAGGCCTATATCGACGGCGTGGAGGTCTCCTGCGTTTACGTGGGCGGTAAGATCACCGTCTCGGGCGTGACCCTGACCGACGGTGTCCATACCGTCAAGTTCCGCATCGCCGACAAAAACGGCAATACGGCATGGACTGACGGTACGGTTCAAGTACAAAGCGGCTCCAAGGTCCCCACGGTTCAGCTCATCCCCCGCGATCCCGCCGCCGACCGTCTGCTGATCGGCTCTCTTTACTGGATGGATCTGATCGCCACCGACATCGAGACCGTCGACGAGGTGGAGCTTACGCTGGATCTCAATAACGGCAGTATTTGGGAGCTGGAGGGCATGACCGTCCCTGCGGGCTTCACCGCCACCTACTCCATCAAGGCTGATGACAATATCGCTACCATCATCATCACCCGCACGGGTGAGAACACCGCCACGGGTCAGGCAACTCTGGCCTCCATCCCCGTTCGGACTTGGGTCTCCGCGTCGGATAAGTCCCCAGCCACTCAGGTCTTGGAGGGCAACCTCTGGGCGCAGAGCGTGGAGATCGCTCTGGTGAAGGGTGAGATCACCTATACCGCCGACTGCGAGATGGACGCCCTCGGCGCCTTCGGCATGACCGATATTCTGGTGGATACCGAGCTGTTCTTCAATCACTCCACCAAGGATTCCGTGAGCGGCGCGCAGGCATGGATCGACGATTGCGTGGCAAACGGCAAGGGCTTCCACAAGCATACCACCGTGTCCGTTTCCGACAAGGCTCCCACCGCCTTTGAGTCGGGCTTCGCCGGCAGAACCGCCTGCTCCGAATGCGGCTCTGTGGTGGGTTGGGGTACCATCCTCCCCGCTACGGGACACATCTACACCGTTGTGGGAACCCAGCTTGTCTGCTCGGATTGCGGCAAGGTCTTCGAGGGCTCCGGACTTCAGTTCGTGGGTGACAAGACCTACTACCTGATGAACGGCAAGCTGCTGGGCGGCTGGCAGTCGGTAAACGATGAGTGGTACTACTTCCACAAAACCACCTACGTGGGACTGAACGGCAACCAGTATGCCGACGGTAGCGTGAAGTTCCTCTTCGAAAACGGACGGCTCACAAGCGGTGTCTGGGTCACCACCTCCGCGGGCACCCGCTACTGGTACGGCCCCGGCTACTACCGCGATTCCTCTACCGAAACAACCTCCGCCAAGCCCT
>JAZNUO010000156.1:0-7453 GCA_045592305.1 Eubacteriales bacterium
GAACAGTTGGATGCCATTGAGGAGGAAGCCAACGCCATCGTGGCCGCCAACCTTCCCGTGAAGGCCTACTATCCTGATCCTGCCGAGCTGGCTACCCTCACCTACCGCGCTAAGCTGGATCTGACCGAAGGTGTCCGCATCGTCCGTATCGGCACCGAATCCGACCCCAAGGATCTCTGCGCCTGCTGTGCCCCCCACGTGGATTGCACGGGTGAGATCGGTCTCATCAAGCTTCTGGACTTCATCCACTACAAAGGCGGTGTCCGCATCCATATGCTCTGCGGCTCGTGGGCACTCCTTGACTACCGCCGCCGCTACACCGCCGTGGCCTCCATGGCCGCCGCTCTGTCGGTGAAGCAGGAGGAGCTGACGGTAGGCTTCGACCGCCTCCGCGCCGAGCTGGAGGAGCGGAAAAAGACCATCGCCGCCCTCCGCGCCAAGCTGGAGGTGCATACCGTAGCCGCCATTACCCCTACCGAGGGGAGCCTCTGCCTCTTTGACGAGGGTCTGGAGGCACTCGAGATGCGCCGTCTCCTTAACCGCGCCGTGGAGAAGTGCGGGCGGCTCTGCGGCGTGTTCTCGGGCAGCGATGAGAGCGGCTACCGCTACGTCATCGGACGGGGAGACGCGTCCATTGATCTGAAGAAGCTGGCAGGCGAGATCAACACCGCTCTGTCCGCCAAGGGAGGCGGGTCGTCCGAGATGCTCCAAGGAGCGTGTACGGCGACGAGAGCGGTGATTGAGGCGGTTTTTGAGAAGTATTGAGTTGGAAATTGGGGTTTATCGGTGGGTTTGTAACCGATAGGCACGATGAAACCGCTCTGTTAGCGGGCGGCCACACAGGGCCGCCCCTACAAGCATAATTGTTTGATATATCAATATTTTTTGGGTGATGTGTAGGGGCGACCCTATGTGGTCGCCCGTTAACGAAAAACACACCGATTTGCCATGCCAAACAGTTCGACAAACCCAAATTTGAAGCATTTTGCAATCGCTTTATAATCTCAATTACATAAGGAGGTAATCCCATGAAAGTAACACGAAGCCGCACGATTCACTCTGCCACGTGCCGAGGACTCACCTGTATTCTTCTCCTGCTTGCCATGCTTCTGTATCCGTCCTGCGGGAAGGGGGATAAGCCCTTCTACGACATATCCGCGCGGGCAGGCGGCGGGGGGGAAAAGGAAAACGTCATCGACCTGTCCATCTCCACTCAATGCGTATCGGTGACCGATACCACCACGGTCACGGTCACGGTGGGTATGGGAGGGGACGGTCGGGTGGAGGCGCACAAAGGCGAGACCATGGTCTTGAAGATCTCCGCCGACGGCTGTCTCATCAACGGCGCAGAGAACGTGTTTGAAAAAGAATATCCCGATTATTACGAGGATACGAAATACCGCGCCACAGTAGAGAAAAGCAACTGGAACTACCCCAAAAAGACCCCCAATTATTTCGAGGACTTCGAGATCACCTTCCCCGAGGGAGCGTGCAGAGGCTGGATCGACCTTGAGCTCTACTACAAGGATGAGACGAGAGAGAATTACATGGCCGAGCTGACGGTCTACTACGCCTCCAACGGCAGCGTACTGTGGTTCAGTGATTCCGCCCTGCTGGAGGTGGACGGCAAGAATCGCCCTGTCAGCGCGGATCAGCCCCGACGGTAAAGGAGCCTGCCATGCACCAAATCCTGCAAAATCTCCTCTCCGACCGCGCGGTGACGGTCATGTTTACGGGGGAGATGCTTGTGTATCCGGGATGTTTCGGAGTCAAACAGCTCTTTCCGCCAAAAGAAAACCGACACACTTTCCCGCAAAGCCCTTGACAGGAAAACCGTTATCCTGTATAATAGGAACAGAATTCATACAGATGGGAGAACCACCATGATCCTGATTGAACGCACCGCCGTCATGAATCTGGACGGCGCCATCCGCGGCGCGCGCAACCCCATGAATAGCTGGGCAAGGTCCGACAGCTACTACGATGAGAGCGGCAGATTTGTCCTCGGTCCCGTGGACGTGGACTTCGGCCACCGTCTGGCGGTATCGGGCAGCGATCACAGAAAGTTCCTCCGTCAGGTTTTCGTGACGGTGGACATCACCGCCCCTTTGTACTGGTGGAAGGAATTCGACACCTACAAGGTGGGCACCGTGGCCAACTCCACCTCCACCATGCACAAGATCCACGCCAAGTCCTTTGAAAGAGACGATTTCTCCCATGATCGACTGGACGAGGGCGGTCTGGCTCTGCTGGACGCCACCGTGGCCTATCTGGAGGGCGAGCGGCAGAAGTTCATCGCCAACAAGGAGGATCGCGGGCCATGGCACAACATGATCCAGATGCTCCCCTCCTCCTACAACCAGATGCGCACCGTCACCATGAACTACGAGAACCTCATCAACATCTACTACGCCCGCCGAAACCACAAGCTGGCGGAGTGGCACACCCTTTGCGATTGGATCCTGACTCTGCCCTGCGCGCGGGAGTGGATCTGCGTGAAGGATTGACCGACCTTGCGGCGTTGCACCATCAGCGGTGCCGCCCATGGGAGAGCTGTATGCGCTCGCGTGGCATTTGGCGGGGGAAATGAATATGCTGTAGGGAGCGCAAGTCCGAATTTTGCAATTCCAAAACCGACTTTCAAGCAAATTTGAGAGTTACCCCCCCCTTTTGACCATTTTTTTGAAGAATTTTTGCAAAACCTATTGACATCTTCTTGCAGATGGTTTATAATAGGGTCGATCGTTTTCACGACGCTGCCCGTGACAACAAGTTACGGGCAGTTCACATTTTTCACCCATTCGGAGGTAACAGTTATGAACAGAGTGTTTAACTTTTCGGCAGGCCCCTCTATGCTTCCCGTCCCCGTACTCGAGCGAGCAGCGGCAGAGCTGGTCTGTTACGGCGAGTCCGGTATGTCGGTCATGGAGATGTCCCACCGATCTCCGGATTACGAGGCCATCATCGCAAAGACCCGGGCCGATCTTCGCAAGCTCATGAACATCCCCGACAACTACAAGGTGCTGTTCTTGCAGGGCGGCGCGTCCACCCAGTTCGCGTCTGTCCCGCTCAACCTGATCGGCAAGACCGGCAAGGCCGACTACGTGGTTTCGGGTCAGTTCTCGGGCAAGGCCTTCAAGGAAGCCCAGAAGATGGGCTACGACGTGAAGTGCATCGCCACCACCAAGGACGATAACTTCGACCATATCCCCACCATCACCGCGGACATGGTGCGCCCCGACGCTTCCTACGTCCACGTTTGCTACAACAACACCATCTACGGCACCAAGTTCCCCGCCGTCCCCGATACCGGTGACGTGCCTCTGGTGGCCGATATGTCCTCCTGCATCCTCTCGGAGCCCGTGGACGTGTCCAAATTCGGCGTGATCTACGCGGGCGCGCAGAAGAACATGGCTCCCGCCGGCGTGACCGTGGTCATCGTCCGTGAGGATCTGTTGGACTACTGCGACCCCAAGGCTCCCACCATGCTGGAGTGGAAGACCATGGCCGACAACGATTCCATGTACAACACCCCTCCCTGCTACACCATCTACATGCTGGGTCTGGTCTGCGAGTACCTGCTGGAGCAGGGGGGGCTCACGGCTATGAAGGAGAAGAACGTCAAGAAAGCCGCTCTCCTGTACGATTACCTGGACAATCAGGACTACTACATCGCCCCCGTCAAGGCAAGCTCCCGCTCCATGATGAACGTCACCTTCGTGACCGGCAACCCCGATCTGGATAAGAAGTTCGCCTCCGAGGCCGCCAAGGCCGGCATGAAGAACCTGAAGGGCCACCGCTCGGTCGGCGGTATGCGCGCCTCCATCTACAACGCCATGCCCTACGAAGGCGTCGCCGCTCTGGTGGAGTTCATGAAGAAGTTCGCCGCAGAGAACCCCAAGGCGTAAGGAGTACGCAAGAGAACGCGAGGGGGAACTTTTGAGAAAAGTTCCCCCTCAACCCCTTCAAAACCTTTCAAAAAATTAGTGTAGGGACCGGCGTCCCCGACGGTCCGTTTTTTCGAATATATGATTTTCAGGAGATTTTTGTCATGAAAAACATTCAACTGCTCAACAAGATCGCCAAGGTCGGCACCGACAAGCTGGATGCCGCCCTCTACAACGTCGGCACCGACGTGACCGCCCCCGAGGGCATCATGGTCCGCTCCGCCAATATGCTGGACATGGATTGGGGTCCCGAGCTCTTGACCATCGCCCGCGCGGGCGCGGGTGTCAACAACATCCCTCTGGACAAGTGCACCAAGGAAGGCATCGTGGTCTTTAATACCCCCGGCGCGAATGCCAACGGTGTCAAGGAGCTGGCCGTCTGCGCGCTGCTTCTGGCCTCCCGTGACATCGTGGCGGGTATCGAGTGGGTGAACACCCTGAAGGACGATCCCGACGCCGCCAAGACCGTGGAGAAGAACAAGTCCAAGTTCGCGGGCTGTGAGCTCCAGGGCAAGACCCTGGGCGTCATTGGTCTGGGCGCTATCGGCGGTCTGGTGGCCAACATCGCCGTCCGTCTGGGCATGAAGGTGGTCGGTTGCGATCCCTTCCTGTCTGTGGATGCCGCTTGGAACCTGAACCACAACATCACCCACGCCGCCTCCTACGAGGAGGTCTACAAGGTGGCCGACTACATCACCATCCACGTCCCCGCCACCGCCGACACCAAGGGCATGATTAACGCCGCCACCATGGCGAACATGAAGGACGGTGTCAAGATCATCAACCTCTCCCGCGACTCTCTGGTCAAGTCCGCAGACATGATCGAGGCTCTGGCCTCGGGTAAGGTCTCCCGCTACGTCACCGACTTCGCCACCCGGGAGCTGATCGGTGTTCCCGGTGCCATCCTGATCCCCCACCTGGGTGCCTCCACCGAGGAGTCCGAGGACAACTGCGCCGTCATGGCCGCTCTCCAGATGGACGATTACCTCCAGAACGGTAACATCAAGAACAGCGTCAACTTCCCCGCCGTCTCCATGCCCCGCTCGGGTGATGCCCGCATCTGCGTGCTTCACGAGAACGTTCCCGGCATCCTGACCAAGCTCACCGCCGTCATGGCCGACGAGGGTCTGAACATCGAGAACATGACCAACAAGTCCCGCGGGAACGCCGCCTACACCATCTTCGACGTCACCGGCAACGTCCCCGCCACCGTGGAGGCCGACCTCACGGCGCTGGAGGCTGTGCTGCGCGTCAGAGTGATCTGATCTGAATAATAAAGAGAGCACGCCTCGGATCTCGGGGCGTTCTTTTTACCTTTTGAGCAATACACAAAAACGGGTCATCCTGAGCGGAACGGAGCAACGCGGAGTGAAGTCGAAGGATCTCCTGTCTCGCGCGAGATCCTTCGGCTCCGCGACATTTCATGCCGCTCCGCTCAGGATGACTCACATAATGTTCTGTTTTTCACAAAAATCAACATTATTGTATGACATCCGTAAACGAATTGTAAACAAACCCCCTATTTCCTTGACAAATCTCTCTGTGTCTGCTACAATATACAGTAGTATGAGTCACAACTCGGAAAGGAGATGGTAGCCAACCATGGACGGAGACAGTAGTACCGACGGGGATAATTGCATGTGCGAAAACACCCGCGCGTGTAACCGCAACTACATCACAATGGAATATCTTTGCTCGTGTATGCCCCCATACGCGATTTTGTGGCGTGCCTGCTTTGCTCGGAATTGACCCGACGGGACAGGTAGGCCTTTTTGCGTTCATTTTTTCCCTTCGCTTGCGAAATGTGTTCCACAAATTTTTTGATAATTGAATTGGAGTAAAACAATATGAGCCCCCAAGCACAGATCATCATCATGGCGGTATGCCTTTTGATGTCCGCTTACTTTTCCGCCACCGAGACCGCCTTTTCGACCCTGAGCAAGACCAAGCTCAAGACCATGATCGAGAAGGGCAACAAGCGCGCCTCCCTCGCCCTCAAGCTCAGCGAGGACTATGACCGCCTGCTCTCCACCATCCTGATCGGTAACAATCTGGTCAATATCCTTCTGTCCTCCATCGCCACGGTGTTCGTCATCACCCTGTGCAAGGATGCCAAAGATCAGACCTTCGCCGACAGCTACGGCACCCTGATCTCTACCGCCGCCGTCACGGTCGTTGTCCTGATGTTCGGTGAGATCACGCCTAAATCCATCGCTAAGATCCGCCCCGAGGGCTTTGCTATGTTCTCGGCACCCTTCATGCAGTTCTTCATCTGGATCCTCATTCCCTTCAGCTTCCTCTTCTCCCTGTGGACAAAGCTGGTGGCCAAGATCTTCCGCGTCAAGGCCGACAACAAGATGTCTCAGGAGGAGCTGCTCATGCTGGTGGAGGAGGTTCAGGAGGAAGGCTCCATCGACGACGAGGAGGGCGACCTGCTCCGCAACGCCATCAACTTCACCGAGCAGAAGGCCGAGGATATTCTGACCCACCGCGTGGATCTGGAGGGCTTTGAGATCGGCACCCCCATGGAGGAGATCGGTCAGCTCTTCGAGGAGTCCCGCTTCTCCCGTCTCCTTGTGTACGAGGACAGCATCGACAAGATCGTGGGTGTTCTCCATTCCAAGGACGTTTTCACCGCCAAGGGCCTCACCGACAAGCCTCTGGAGGAGCTCATCTCCCCTCCCCTGTTCATCCATAAGGGTGAGCGCATTGACGACCTGCTCCGCGACCTCCAGACCAATAAGTCCCATCTGGCCGTGGTGCTGGACGAGTACGGCGGTACGCTGGGTATCGTCACCATGGAGGACATCCTGGAGGAGCTGGTGGGCGACATCTGGGACGAGCATGACGAGGTAGTCGAGGACTACAAGGAGATCGCCGAGAACACCTTCCGCATCGACTGCGGCGGCAACCTCTCGGATTTCATTGAGTTCTTTGATCTGGAGATCGAGTCCGACTCCATCACCATCAATGGCTGGATCATGGAGGTTCTGGATAAGATCCCCGCCTGCGGCGACCGCTTCAGCTTTGAGAATCTGGACATCACCGTCACCGAGACCGACTTCCACCGCGTCTCCCTCATCCACGTGGTCCGCAACGAGATTCAGGACGAGGATGAGGACAACGACAGAAGATCCAAGAAGGATCGGGATGACGATGATGGCGACCGTCACGATCGCGACGAGGACCGCCATGACCGCGACGAGGACGGCGACCGTTCCGACCGTGACTCCCGCAAGAAGTCCAAGGAGCGTTCCTCCGTCTGATCCCCATGCCGTAAATAAGGGGCGACTCACCGTGAAATGGGTCGCTCCTTTGGGTTCCCGCCCCGCATTCTCTGTCATTTTGCACAACTTCACAACCGTCTTTTGGTTGTTTTCGTCAAAAAAATCTTTGCAAAAACGCTTGACATTTTGACCTTGTTGTGGTATAATTATCAAGTCGTCAGGGAGAATTCCCATGAGACATCTGGGTGTGGCGCAGCTGGTAGCGCGCTACCTTGGGGT
>JAZNUO010000157.1:0-4754 GCA_045592305.1 Eubacteriales bacterium
CCACAGACCAGAACACCGCGAGACAGGAGGTGCTGATGGAGGAGCTGGGGGTGGGTCAGGTCTTTATCGACCGCATGAGCGGTAAATCCACCGACCGCCCCGAGCTGAAGCACATGATGAATTTCGTGCGGGAGGGGGACGTGGTGATGGTGGAATCCATCAGCCGCTTCGCCCGTAATACCCGCGACCTTCTGGAGCTGGTGGAGAAGCTCACCGCCAAGGGGGTGGAGTTCGTATCCAAAAAAGAAGCCATCGACACGACCACGCCGACGGGCAAGTTCATGCTGACGGTGTTCGGGGCGGTAGCTGAGCTGGAGCGGGAGTATATCCTGCAGAGGCAGAAGGAAGGGATCGCCATCGCCAAGGCCAACGGGGTCTACAAGGGCCGTAAGCCCATCGAGAGGCCCGATCTGCCCGCGGTGGTGGCTCTGGCGGGGTGGCAAGATCACGTCCACAGAGGCCATGAGACGGCTTGACATGAAGCCAAGTACATTTTACAGGAGAGTGAAACGGTTATGAAAATACTGGTCGTGGAGCCTTTGGTGGCTCCCTATGAGAAAGAGATCGAGGGGGGCTTGGAGTCCATGCAGGCGGTGGTCGGCGGGTACATTCAGGCCATCTATCCCTTTGAGGACGAGGAGCGGGCGCTGATCTGTAATGAGGAGGGGAAGCTGTTGGGGCTTCCCTTCAATCGGGCTTTGGTGGACGGGGACGGACGGGTGTACGACGTGGTGGTCGGGCCCTTCTTCCTGTGTCGGGCGCCGAGAGATGAAGAGGATTTTGAGGGACTAACGGAGGGGCAGGTGGAGTTTGGGAGGGAAAGGTTCAGACGGTTGGAGATGTTTATGGGGTAATAACCCGCAGAAGTACTCTCTCATTCCGTTGACAGCCTGATCAAGAGATATCCTTTATCCAAAAGAATATGCCCCCTCATTTTGCATGCGCAAGAATGAGGGGGCTGTGTTTATGTACCGGCAATATTGGTCAACATTGTCAGGCAGGGGAGTTCATCCCTTTTTTACGGAGGCTTTTATTCTATACTACCTATGACAAAACCAATTATCTCCATTTCCTACCCTGTAAGAAAAAATCCACTTTTTATTCTTTTTATTCTTTGTGCAATTTGTCGTATTCTATGATTGGCTTTAGCCATTCTGGCACGGGGGGTTCTTTCGGTAGGAGTTCAGGCCCCCATATCCTAATAGTATTCTCTTTGGCCTCTATATCAAATCCTTTTTTTCTATCAAACGCCCCAATAGAATTCAACATTGCCAAAAGGCAACGCAACTGCTCATGAGTTAAAAAAGCCATTCGTACCAATAGTTTTATCCATCTCGGATTGTTATCTCCAACCATGACCAAATAATTGCTAAATTTCAAAGATGAATATTGATGATTATGTTGCCATTTGATTTTTTTCAAATAATCACCAAGGTCAGACGGAACGTTTTTCTCTAAGCTTTTCGTTGCGACATCAACAATATCTAAAAGGTGCTTTTCCCACGAACTTTTGGCCGTGTGAATAAGTAAAAAAGCAAAAATCATTTCCTTCCCAACGGCATATTGATAAAGGGTGTTTTCAATGACATATCGTTCCTGAATAATACTTTCTTCTCCATACATGAAAATTGCGAAAACCGCACCACGGAATGTTCTAATATCTCGTTCCGCCGTTGTTCCTAAAAGATACAAAGGAGATACTTGAAAGAATATAGATAACAGCAGTAGAAAATTCCCATCCAATGAGTACAAATACCATTCCCTATTTTCGCTATCGAAAATGCGCTTACATGTCAGGAATTTGGCTTTATCTGATATCAACGTATCTGATACTTTTAATAGTTTTGCAATTTTCTTAAAAGAATATCCTCGTTCGCGCATAAGACCCTTTATTCTGTCTTCATACACAAGAGCGATATTACTTTTAATATGGAGAATGCCTTTGTCATCCATATAATTACCCTCTTGTTTTGACAAACTTTGAACAACTTCATTATTTGCCTCGTATATGGTTATTAAATTCTCTTTATACTTATCAAGCAACTGCCGAATTTTCATAATTCCTCCTTGTTTAGAAAAAATCCACTTTTTATCTCTCGAAAAAAATGGTTCAGTATTACCACTTGCCAAAACCCCAAATGTGTGCTATACTCGGCTCATCGCGAAGAAAACTACTCCCCAAGGAGAGCCCCACCACGACTTGGTCTACTCCGGACATGACCGAGCCAATACACCTTTTCGTACAGTTTATGAACAATTCAAATATTTCACCCCCTAACGAAAACTCTCAACCAAATTTTGAAGATTTCCACGTCTACCGCAAGCCCTCCCCGACCAACTGGGAGTGCTACAAGGATTACTACGCCGATCTCGACGATAATGACAAGCGGTACTTTGAATTGCCTCCCAACGAGCTGACAGCTCTTGCCGCCGAAATTGCCGCACTACCTTCGAACAGTTCGGTCAACAGTTTTCTGGACGAACGCGGTCTCGTCCTGTATACTAATCAGTTTTCCTCAGATCAAGCAGCCATTCCACTTCATGAGAATCTCTCTTTCGGAAAGCGATTCATATCCCCAATCCTATTCAAGCCGGTAGAAAACGAAATACGACAGTTTTTCAATGAAAAGTTGGAACTGCCTGCGCCAGGCTCTGAAGAAAAGTCCCCTGAATCGGTTCACTCCGTTATGCAAGATGTCACGGAGCTTCCTCAACCAAATGATATTCCAAACGTATCACCGCCCCCCTTCATCGAGGCGATAATTTTTGGCGAACGGCAAGAATCCTTCGCAGAACCGGTGTTGTCATTCGGCACAGGGCTGGCATCGCCTGATGCTAAAAGCCCCGTCGCGAGTCCCGTATCAACATCGAATGCGCAGTTCCGGGACGTCACACAGCCGCATTACGGCGGAAACGAACAGGCTCTTTACATCGCGCCGAATCAGATTCCTTCCCCGCAAGCAACCCCGTTGTGTTGCAGTTTAGAGCAAGGAGTCCCGCACCGGTCTGTATCCAATTACGCAGGCTCTATGACCCGTATTCCGTCTGCCGGGATCCTTCCCTCCCCCCTGCTGGAGGATGGAAGAGGGACCGCGCCCTCTGCACAATCCAAAAAGCCGGATGGCGCACAGTTGGCGAATCTGATTCGCCCCGTGCTCCCTTGCTTCGTTGTGGACAACGAGCTTTACACCTACCGAGAAAGCTGCTACGTCCCAACCGACGTGGACATGCTGGCACGTATGATCAAGCAAATCCTCCGAAACAACGGTGTAAGAGAGGTGTCCATGGCTGTCCTTCGGGAGTGCCACCAACAACTAAAAACCGACCCGGATCTGCTCAGGAACGCGAGTGACCTGAACAAGGAAGTGCTCTCCTTCCGTAACGGCATTTTGCATCTTCCGACCTGTCGTTTCTCACAGCCCGACGCGTCCTACCTGACCACCTTTACTTTGCGGTGCAACTATTTGACCGGTCCTTGCAGTAGCCCCTGCTTCGATGCTTTTCTACAGGATATCACCTGTGGAGATCCCATACTGATGCAACGGATCTGGCAGATACTGGGGTACATTTTCTCCACCGACACCTCTGCCAAGGCGCTATTCGTATTCCAAGGAGTGCCCGATTCCGGAAAAAGCGTGCTCTGCAAGCTCATCCTGCGAGTGTTCGATGAAGAACAGCAAACCTCGCTCAACGTCCACGAGCTCGGTGACAAGTTTGCCGCGGGCAATCTGAAGGATAAGCGCATCTGCATTTCGGGTGATATGCCCTCGAAGACCCTCAGTGACAAAGCCATCTCCCTGCTCAAGCAATTTTCGGGAGACGATCTCATCACCGCGGACGTCAAATACTCCCGTCACGCGAAATTCTTCTGCCGCGCCAACATTGTGCTGGTCTCAAATCATCCCATCAAGCCCGTAGGAAAGGATCCGGCATTCGACCGCCGTCTGATCACGGTTCCCTTTGTCCGTTCCACTCCCGCGGAGAAAAGAGATCCCCACCTGTTAACTTGCCTGAGCGCAGAGCTGGACGCCATCGTAACACGAGCTATTAACGCGTATTTCATTCTGCGCGCGAATCATTACCGCTTCGCGGGTGATTATCCCATCAATGGCTTTCTGGCCAATATGGGTGCCTACATCATGAATGATGAGCCCGATACCTACAGTTACATTACGGCGTTTATTCAAAACAACTATATTGCTGATCCGGCCGGAACTGTTTATACTGAGGAGGCCTTGACGCTGTTCAAGCAAATCTATTCCCTCTCTGACAGCTCCATCGATCACGCCTTCTTCGTAAACTTTTCGGATATGGTCTGTCAGATGTTCCAGGCCAAGAAAACCCGCAAGAGAAAAATGGGGGAGAAAAACCCGCAAGCCTGTATCGAAGGCATTTCACTCAAAAAAAACTGATCGATTTATGAAAGGAGATACCATGAACCGCACGTTTTTGATCGGCACGTCCGACACACCCATCCCTCTCGACACCCATCTGCTTCTCCTCTGTGAGATGCTGGATGCCATTGATGAGGAGGATCCCCCCGCGTCCCCGGACGAAGCCTCGGTTGATGCCGCCTGAGTCCAGGCCATCGGCTGACCAAAAAAACTGAAGAAAGGAGGTGAGCAGGATGCTGCGAGCCGTTGCTTACGCACGTTTTTCGTCGGAGCTTCAACGGGAGGAGTCCATCGATGCCCAGCTGCGCGCGATACGGAAATACTGTACCGAGCACGACGCCGTCCTGCTCACCGTCTACG
>JAZNUO010000158.1:0-2028 GCA_045592305.1 Eubacteriales bacterium
GCTGTTGTGGTAGGCCGTGACGGTCTACCACAGTGAAATACGCCTGCGGCGTGTGAAATGCTCGCAAGCGAGCGTGAAATTCATGCTTCGCATGAGTGAAATACGCCCGGGGCGTGTGTCGGAAGAAACCCTTCGGGTTTCAAATTTGCCTGAAAGGATCGCCTATGGACATCTCCCTCATCATCAAGGTCGCCGGCGTGGGCATACTGGTCTCGGTGGCGACCCAAATACTTTCCAAATCCGGACGGGACGAGCAGTCCATGCTGGTGACTCTGGCGGGGATCGTGGTGGTGCTGCTTCTTCTGGTGGACGAGATCGCCCTGCTTTTTGACCGCATCTGCGCGGTGTTCGGCTTCTGATGGGGTGGGTCAAGATCGGCGGGATCGCTCTGACGGGTCTTTCGGCGCTCCTGATCCTCCGAGCGTACAAGCCCGAATGGGCCGTGCTTCTCCGCATGGCGGTGACGGTGGTGTCCTTGGGTCTTGTGATCTCGCTGGCGGGGACGGTCATGACCTACGTCAGCGACCTGACCGCCGCCACGGGTGCTCCGGATGGGGAGTCATGGATGATCCTCCTCAAAGCTCTGGGTCTGGCCTTCTTGACCGAGACAGCCGCCTCGATCTGCCGCGACAGTGGGGAGGCGGGACTGGCCACGTGGGTGGAAACGGCGGGAAAGCTGGAGATCCTGCTGCTGTCCTTTCCCCTCATCCGCACCGTCATGGATACCGTAGCCGACCTGCTGGGGGCTTTTTGAGGAGGGAAGTATGAAGCTTGTCAGAATCCTCCGCGCCCTGCTCGTGGCGTTGCTTATAGCCGCCTCTCTCCCTCTACAGACCGCCGCAGAGGACGGAGAAGTCGTCACCATGCCCCCCGCCTTTGGAGAATTGGCCGATGCCCTCCCGCCCGAGCTCTCCGACCTCCTCCCCGACGGTCTGTTTTCGGATAGCTTGGAGGAATCCTTCACCGCCACAACCGAGCTGACCGATTGGCGTTACCTGTTGAATGCGCTCCTGTCTGCCGTGGGTCTGCGTCTGGACGGGGCGGTGGGGCTACTCTGCATTCTGGTAGGCTTGATCCTCATCGCCGCCATCTGCGGACGGCTGCGGGAGGGCTTGGGAGGCAGTGGCGGGGAGCTGTTCGGCTTTTGCCTCCGTCTGGCTCTGTATACCGCCATGATCCTGCAAACGGCGGGCATGGTAAAGACCGTCACGGACTATTTCGATCGCCTCACCACCCTCACAGGGAGCATGATCCCCGTTATGGGGGTACTCTACGCGCTGGGAGGGAATCTGGGGCAAGCCGCCGTCAGCGGAGAGGTGATGCTGGTCTTTCTGGCGGTTGTGGAGTACGTCAGCGGCACGGTTACGCCCCCCGTCTGCGCCGTGTGTATGTCCTTCTCCCTCATGGATGCCTTTGGCGCGCGGCTGACTCTGACTCCTTTGTGCGAGCAGATCAAAAAGTGGTACGCCTCTCTTCTGGGACTGATTATGTTCCTGCTCTCTCTGGCGCTCTCCACCCAGTCCGCGCTGATGGGGCGGGCGGATTCTCTGGGGATGAGGGGGGTGAAGTACGCTGTGGGAAATGCCATTCCCATGGTGGGCGGTGCCATCGCGGGGACGCTTTCCACCGTGGCTGTAGGGGTCTCGGCTCTGCGAGGGGTCTGCGGAGTGGCGGGGTTGGTTCTGGTCGCGCTTCTGCTCCTGCCGACTCTGGTGGAGCTGCTTTTGACCCGCGCCGTCATCCGTCTTGCCGCCACCGTGGCCTCCATGCTCGCCTGCGACGGAGAAGCCAAGCTCCTGTCCGAGATGGCTTCCCTCCACGGCTACCTCGCCGCCGCGGCCTCCATCTGCGCCGTTGTGTTTATGATCGCGCTGACCTTACTGATCCATGGCGGGACGGCGGTGGGGTGAAAATTGGGGTTTATGGGGGAGGCGAGGAGAACGCCAAAGGGAAACTTCTTGCAAGAAGTTTCCCTCTGGACTCCCTTCAAGAACCTTCAAAAAGGTATTATTTATCAATGTTTTTTAA
>JAZNUO010000159.1:0-5141 GCA_045592305.1 Eubacteriales bacterium
CGCTCCGTGCCTTTGCCTTCCCCAGCGGGGAAGGGGGACCGCGGAGCGGTGGATGAGGAGATCGGATTACAGTTCTCTAACGGGTGTGATTTCTCTTTGCGCATTAAGGCTTTCCGCTTACACCCGCATGAAAAACTCAACCTGCTCTCCTCATCCGTCACCCGTTAAAGCTGGTGCCACCTTCCCCGCTGGGGAAGGCTAATGGACGCGGTCGCCTCCCCGATAAACCCCAATTTGAATATTCCCTTCAAACCTTTTCAAAAATACTTTCCAAAGCCCGCCAACCTTTCCCCCATCCCCTCCACTTATATAGATGACACCACCCCACAAACCCGAAGGGAGCCGCCATGGATAAGCAGAACGCCGACCGCATCCTGACCGAATACATTCAGAAAATCTATGGTTTTGCCCTGTCCAAGACGGGTGACTCCTGCGAGGCCGAGGAGCTGGCCTCGGATATCACCTACGAGGTCTACCTGTCGTTGCTCCGCGACGGAGAGATCTACAACGTCAATTCCTACATCTGGCGCATTTCCTCCTATGTCTTTGCCCGCTGGGCAGAAAAGAAACAAAAAGCAAGGGAGCGCGGCGGGGTGTCGGTGGACGAGGTGATGGAGCAGGTAGCAGAAACGGGGGCGAAAATGCCCTACGCCCTCATTGACCACGACGACGCAGAGCGGGCAGAGCGCGCCGCCCATGAGGACAGTCTCAAGCTTCTGCGGCGGGAGATCGCTTATCTCGGTGAAACCCAAAGAAAGATCGTTGTGGCGCATTACTACGGCGGACAGTCGGTCAAGGAGATTTCCGAGAGCATGGACATTCCCGTGGGGACGGTGAAATGGCATCTGTACGATGCACGAAAAACCATCAAGGAGGGTATGAATATGGAAAGAAACAAAGGAACACTGGGCATCAGCCCCGTTCGTTTTTGCAGTATGGGGCATAGCGGTTGCCTCGGCTCTACCGGGGACACAGCCAATCACCTGAATACCGTTCTGGCGCAGAACATCGCCTATGCCGCCTATTGGGAACCCAAAACCGAGGTCGAAATTGCCGAGGAGCTTGGGATCACTCCGGTTTTCATCAAGGATATTGTGGACGACTTGGAAGAATATGGGTTTATGACTCGTGTGGAGGGCGGAAAGCTCCGCACAGATATCCTCATCCATCGCGGAACGAAGGAAGCCGACGAAGCCGTCCATGCGCTGAAAACCGAGACCGCTGCACGCTTGTGCGAGCTTTTGGCTCCTGTTTGGACATCCAACTTGGATCGCTTCTATGAGGAGCACAAGCAGGATCTTTATGTGCCCGACGAAGATATAAACCTTTGGCGTTGGACCGGGTTTATGATGGGCGACACGATCTTTTGGGAAACGATAAACAGCCAAAATCCCCCTCTCCAAGAGCCGGCTACACAGCTCCGCATCAAGCGTCCCGACGGCGGTGACTACGTTGCCCTTGCCCATATTGATGACGGATACAGCGTAAGCTATGACGGCTCTCTTTACTGGGCGTGCGGCATGATGTACCGTGGGTCGGAAATATATGATAAACTCTTTTCCTGCCAGATGAGCACCGTCTATGATTCCCGACCTGACGGATGGGGAGACAACAGAAGCACCGATTACGAGGCACTTTACGAGTACATCACGGGTCAGCTTCCCGAAACACAAGTCAATGTCAGCAAGTATCAACGCCTGTATGATCGAGGTCTGATCGTGAAACGCGATAACGGTATTTCTGTCAATGTTCCCGTTTGCAGATGTTGGGGGCTCGATATGTATGCAGGTGCGGATATGCAGGCTGTCAACGCCATATATCACGATTACGCAAAAAAGATTCTTGAGATCAAATGCGACCTCTATCCGCCTCACGTTCAATCCTACATTCGTGCGTGTGACAACGGCTACGGTGATTCTCTGTATATGTACTTCTACCGTTGGATGCTGGACAACGGCATCCTCACCCTCCCCGAGGATGACCGTCGCGGCGGCCTCATGACGGTGGTCTTTGCGGATACGCTTCCCAAGGCTTAATTAACAGTTAAAAACCGCGCTTCTGTCACACGGCAGAGGCGCGGTTCTGTTTTTGCCGTAGGGAGAGTCACCCCTCTGTTCTCGTCTCCTTCCCTCCCCTGTCCACCGAGGCCGCGGCGGTATTGGGATATTCCGCGGCGGGGCGGTCTACCCGCTGGGGAGCTTTTGCGGGGCGGGGATCGGCTATGGGGTTATGATGGACGCGGGGCGGGGCTTGGATAGGCTGGGTATCGGGGCGGTCGTGGGGGGTGGCCGAGGTGTCCTCGTCCCGGCGGTTGCCCTCGTGGAGTCCGAAGCTGACGGCGATGGCGTTGTTGACCTCGGCCATGACCTCCTCGTCCAGATGTCCCATCTTCTCTCTGAGGCGGCGTTTGTCCAGGGTGCGGATCTGTTCCAATAATATGACCGAATCCTTGGAGAGCCCTACCCTGTCGGCGTAGACGTCGATGTGGGTGGGGAGCTTGGTCTTGCCCATGCGGGAGGTGATGGCGGCGGCGATGACGGTGGGGCTGTAGCGGTTGCCCACGTCGTTCTGGATGATGAGCACGGGGCGCAGTCCCCCCTGCTCTGAGCCCACAACGGGGCTGAGGTCGGCGTAGAATATGTCCCCCCGCCGCACGGTCTGGGCGGTCTGGGAATCTCGGCTTTGTATGGTGGATGACATGGCGGTTCCTCCGATATACGGTATGCAGTCCCTGTTCAGGGTGATTGGCTGTAGGGTTAGTGTTGCCCGCCCGTCGGTAGAATAAACAGCTTTTCCCATCTCGGGGATTGGGAAAATTCACCGCAAAATCCTACGGGGATTCGACGGGGGCGCGGGGCTTCAATCACAGTATATGCGGAGGGGAGGATTTTGTCGATTCGAAGGGCGTGTCACGCTCGCTTTTAGCAATCCCCACCCCCATTTTGCGAAAAATTTGTCCATTCACGATTCGTTCACCGATTCTTAACAAAGAAATCAGGGGTAAAATTGCAAAAAGGGCTTGACAAATCGGTGAAAAAGTGGTACAGTATATGCGTGGTTAGCACTTAAGGCGTTTGAGTGCTAAAACCACGAGAAAAACGAGGAAAAGCAGAGGAGAGCGTATGGACGAGATGCATCCCGAATTGAGCGAGCGAAAAAAGCTCATACTGAAAGCGATCGTGGATGCCCACATCGCCGACGGAGAGCCTGTCGGCTCCAAGTATCTGATGGAATCCAAGCAGATCCCCTGCTCCTCCGCCACCATCCGCAACGAAATGGCTGAGCTGGAGGCTCTTGGGTATCTGGAGCAGCCTCACACCTCGGCGGGGCGAGTGCCAAGCGAGCGGGGCTACCGCTTCTACGTGGACACCCTCGTGGAGCATTACGCCATGACGGCGCGGGAAATTTACCAGATCAATGAACTATTGAAGGAAAAGATGGCCGAGCTGGATCACATCCTGCTCACCGCCTCCAAGGTGGCCTCCAACCTCACCAACTACACCGCCTTTGCCATCAAGCCCCGCGCCTCCAGCATCACGGTGCGCCGCTTCGACGCGGTGTACCTGGACGATAACACCTTCATTCTGGTGCTGGTCGCCTCGAACGGGCAGGTCAAGACCAAGACGGTGCGCCTGACCGATATGCCTCCCCTCTCCTCGGCGGTGACTGATCTTCTGGCTATGGTCTGCAACGAGCACTTGCAGAATCTGTCTGCCAACGAGATCACCCTCCCCATCATGATGGAGATGGAGAAGGCCATGGGCAGCCGCGCTGAGCTGGTCTCGGTGGTGGTCAAGGTCATTTACGAGGCCATGAGCGAGCTGGATCAGGGTGAGCTGAAGGTCAGCGGTATGGATCGGCTTCTGGAGTACCCCGAATTCTCCGACCCCGACCGCATGAAGGAGGTTCTGGGCGCCATCGAGCAGAAGGACGACATCCTCCGCATGGTCTCCGACCCCCAGGGGACGGGAGACGTTAGCGTGGTGATCGGTTCCGAAAGTGCCGTGAAGGTCATGGATCGCTCGGCGCTGGTCTACAAGCCCATTATCCAGAACGGCAAGACCGTGGGTGCCATTGGTGTGCTGGGTCCCGCCCGCATGGATTACGCCAAGGTGCTGGCGACGCTGGAGGGCATTTCGGGGAACGTGGAGTCCCTGCTCTCCCCCGATCAAAAGCAACTGCAGGACGGCGGCCGTAAGCCCTCGTCCGGTGACGAATAAAGAAAGGATCATCCGACATGAACGAGAACGAGAAGGACATGACCGCGGAGACCGCCGAGGCTGCCGAGCCTACGGTGGAGGCAGAGGCTCCCGCTGAGGAGACCGCCGCCGAGACAGCGAGCGAGGGCAAGGTCAAGGGCTCCGACAAGAAAAAGCTCAAGAAGGTGGAGGCCGAGCTGGCCGAGACCCGGAAGAAGCTGGAGGCCGCCGAGGCGGCTCTGGCCGAGGAGAAAGACAAGTACCTGCGGATGCTGGCCGAATACGATAATTTCCGCCGCCGCACCGCCAAGGAAAAGGAGACCATCTACGGAGACGCTACCGCTGACACCATCAAGGGGCTGCTTCCCGTGGTGGATACGCTGGAGAGAGCCGCCGCGGGGCTGACCCCCGAGGATGCCGAGTCCCCTCTGGGCAAGGGCATCACCATGACCCTGAAGTCCGCCGCAGACGCCCTCGCCAAGCTGGGGGTGGAGGAAGTGCCCACCGACGTGTTCAACCCAGACGTTCACAATGCGGTCATGCATATCGACGACGAGAGCCTCGGGGAGGGTGCCATCGTGGCGGTCTTCCAGAAGGGCTACCGCAAGGGCGATCATATCATTCGGTATGCTATGGTGCAGGTGGCAAACTAAAAAGCGAGGGGCTCTGCCCCTGTCCCCCGGCAGGGCTCTGCCCTGCACCCGCAAGAAACCTTTTTGGAAAAAGGTTTCTTGACTTCCCAAAACCTTTAAATAGGTAATCCCTATATATACATTCCCGTAAAAAAATATCTGATATAAAGGAGAAAATTATTATGGCAAAGATCATCGGTATCGACCTTGGTACGACCAACTCTTGCGTCGCAGTTTACGAGGGCTCCGAGCCCATCGTTATCCCCAATCCCGAAGGCGCGCGCACCACGCCCTCCGTGGTGGCCTTCTC
>JAZNUO010000160.1:0-2591 GCA_045592305.1 Eubacteriales bacterium
TTTTGTCGATATGCACGAGCGGACGAGCCCGCCCGTGCTCGATATACCGCTCGGCGTAGGCCTTCGCGGTTCGATATGCCGCCGAAAGCGGCTCGATATGCGCCCGTAGGGCGCAAGAACTCACCGATAAACCCAAATTTGAAAGCTTCTTTGCTTCGGGCAGCGGTTATCTCAATTTATACTTCAACCGCAGATTATCCGCGATCATGGCGATAAACTCGCTATTGGTGGGCTTTCCGCGGTTATTCTGAATGGTGTACCCAAAATAGGCGTTCAGGGTATCCACATCCCCTCTGTCCCACGCTACCTCGATGGCGTGGCGGATGGCGCGCTCCACGCGGGAGGTCGTGGTGGAGTATTTCTTCGCCACCGAGGGGTAGAGCACCTTTGTGACCGAGTTGATCACGTCGGAGTCCTTGACCGTGAGCAGGATGGCGGTGCGGAGGTACTGGTAGCCCTTGATGTGGGCGGGAACACCGATCTGGTGGATGATCTGGGTGACTTGGGTCTCGATATCGTCGGGCTCGGTGACGCTGACCGTCATGGGAGTGAGGCTCCCCGCGCTCTCGCGGGCGGTGAGGAGCTCGGTGATGTGGGCCAGCAGGCTGTCGGAGCGGATGGGCTTGATGAGGCAGAGGGCGGCTCCCGCTCCCGAGGCCTGGATGAACATATTCTGGTTGGAGACGGGAGAGGTCATGATGAATACAGGGGGCTGATCCGACCGAAAATCCAGATTGCGGCAGGCGCGGATGACTCCGATGCCGTCGAGCTGGGGGAGCCAGATATCGATGATGGCCACGTCGGGGTGGGTTCGGTCGATCTTGTTCAGGGCTTCCTCGCCGCCGCTCGCCTCGTCAACGTAGCGGTAGCCGCCCCGATTCAGGGCTTCCTTCAGAATGGCGCGTTGGTGGGTGTTCTCGTCGGCAATGAGTATGCGGGTATCGTGAAATTCCATGGGCTTCCATATCCTCCTAAATTGGTAATTTCTGGTAATTTCTATGACATAATGATACCATAAAACCGAAATTTTTGCAAGGGGTTGGGGGAAATAAAATATTACCAAAAATTACCATTGAAAACTGGCGTGATTGACGAAAAGTGCACACTCTTTCCCCACGGCGCGACAGATTCAGACGGCGTTTGGCGGCAAACCGAAAAAAACGCCTTATTTTTTGATTTGCTTCAAAAAAATTCTTGGAAACCTGTTGCATTTTTCCATGAAATATGATATACTACCATGTTAGGGTGATTAGCCCTGACGAAAACAAATCCCCGAAAAGGAAGATATAAATATGTTAGAGCTGAAAAATATTTCCTACAGCGTCTCCGAGACCCTGCCCTCGGGCAAGACCCGCGAGACCGAGATCCTGAAGGACGTAAACCTCATCATCAACGATCGCTTCGTGGCCATCACGGGTCCCAACGGCAGCGGTAAGTCCACCCTCGCCAAGATCATCGCGGGGATCATCACCCCCACCACGGGTCAGATCCTCCTCGACGGCGAGGACATCACGAATCTTTCCATCACCGAGCGCGCGAAGAAGGGCATCTCCTTCGCCTTCCAGCAGCCCGTCCGCTTCAAGGGCATTACCGTCAAGGACCTGATCTCCCTGGCGGCAGGTAAGAAGCTCTCCACGGGGGAGGCCTGCGAGTATCTGGCCGAGGTGGGACTCTGCGCCAAGGAGTACGTGGGGCGCGAGGTCAACGCTTCCCTGTCGGGCGGCGAGCTGAAGCGCATCGAGATCGCCATGATCAACGCCAGAGGCACCAAGTTCTCGGTCTTTGACGAGCCCGAGGCGGGCATCGACCTCTGGAGCTTCCAGAACCTCATCGAGGTATTCAAGAAGATGCATGCCCGCACCAGCGGTACCATTCTCATCATTTCCCACCAAGAAAGAATTCTGGACATCGCCGATAAGGTGGTGGTCATCGCGGACGGTCGGGTCAGCGCCGTGGGCACCAAGGAGGAGATCCTCCCCGAGCTGCTCCACGCCTCGGCAGGCTGCCGCTACACCGTAACCCAAAATACCTGAAAGGAGTCACCCACATGGCAGAGCATAAAGGACTCGATCCCATTCAAAAAGAGCTTCTGGCGCAGGTCGCCGATCTTCATAAAATGCCCGAGGGAGCCTACTCCCTCCGTATCAACGGTAAGCTGGAGGGTAAGAACTCCTCCGAGCACATCCAGATCGTCAAGAAAACCGATGCTCCCGGCATCGACATCTACATTCAACCCGGTACCAAGAACGAGAGCATGCACATTCCCGTGCTGCTGTCCCAGACGGGACTCCGTGAGCTGGTCTACAACGACTTCCACATCGGCGCGGACTGCGACGTCACCATCGTGGCGGGCTGCGGCATCCACAACGCGGGGGACGGTGACAGCGAGCACAGCGGCATCCACCGCTTCTTCGTGGGCAAGAACGCCAAGGTCAAGTACGTGGAGAAGCACTACGGCTCGGGCGACGGCAAGGGCGGCCGCATCATGAACCCCACCACCGAGGTGGAGATGGCCGAGGGCTCCTACATGGAGATGGAGACTGCCCAGATCAAAGGCGTGGACTCCACCAACAGAATGACCAAGGCCAAGC
>JAZNUO010000161.1:0-3050 GCA_045592305.1 Eubacteriales bacterium
ACGGTGTCTCGCGGGGGAGCAAGCACACCGCCGACTATACCCGCAAGCGAGGAAAGTCCTTGACCGTGGTGACGGTCAGACCGAAGTCGGATTCGGCTTGACAACCCCCGCCAAATATGCTATACTACCTCCTGAAAGCGAGGTGTCCTTCATGACCCATTCCCACATTCTTCCCCTGACCGCCGCTCCTGCCCTCCTCCCCGCGCTGGCCGCGTGGTTCCATGACAAGTGGGGCATTCCCTATGCCGCCTATGAGGAGAGCATGACCCAAGCCCTTGCGGGCAAAGCCCCCGTCCCCGCGTGGTACGCCATTCTGGACGGCGACCGCATCGTCGGCGGCGCGGGGGTCATTGAAAACGATTTTCATGACCGCCCCGACCTTACTCCCAATATCTGCGCCCTCTTTATTGAGCCCGACTGCCGCGGTCGGGGTCTGGCGGGAGAGCTTCTGGATCGCATCTGTACCGACATGAAGGAGAGGGGCATCCCGACCCTGTATCTGTTCACCGACCATACTGCATTTTACGAGCGGTACGGGTGGGAACTCCACTGCCTCGCCCAAGGGGACGGGGAGGACAAGCCCGGCCGTATGTATCGGAAGAGGACTTGAGGGCAGAAGCGGCAAATTGGGGTTTATCGGGCAGGGGCTCTGCCCCTGCACCCCGCCAAAGGGACTTTTGGAAAAGTCCCTTTGGAATCTTCAAAACTTTCAAAGAATCATTGATCAATAATGTTTTTTGAAAGTTCTTGAAAGGGGGTCCGGGGGAAAACTTCTTTCAAGAAGTTTTCCCCGGGTCGTTCCCCCCGCCTCCCCTACAAACCCAAATTTGAACCTCCGTCCGACTTATGCTCTCAAAATACCCCGGCAAAAAAGGTACTCTCCCTTTGGAAAGTACCTTTGTTTTTTATCCGGCAGGTGTCAGCGTCTTTTCCATGGCGGAGCCCGCGGCGGTGGTATCGGCAGAGCTCAGGATGGTATACGTGACGTAGCGCCCCATGACGTTCACGGCGGCATTGTCCAGCTTTGTGATCTCCGTGGGATTGTAAGTCTCCAGCAGGGGCTTGAGCTGAAGCGCCTTGGCATTCAGATAATTCTCGCAGAATTCCTTCACGGCCTTGGCGTCCTTCTCGGACTTGCAGAGGAACACCCCCACCTCGTTGATATTTTGGCTCTCGTCCTCGGCGATCATGATGCGGTACTCGGCTACCTTTTCCAGATAGTCGGCGTAGTCCTCGCCCCAAGAGGAGGGGGAGATGTACTTGTCGCTTACGGCGCGCCAGCCGTCCTCCGAGGGAACGGCGGCGATAACGCTGTCACAGACCTGCGCGGCGGTCAGATCGTCCCGCCAGTTGCCCCCGTCACAGGACATCATGGGGAGGGTCATACAGAGAGCCAGAAGAAAGCAAAGGAGGGCGCGGAGGGTATATTTCATATTCGAATCCTTTCTGAAGTACAATGGATCATTTGTATTTCCGGGTGATGAAAGGTTTGGGGAGATTCTTCAGCGGGGGACAGGGGCAGAGCCCCTCGTTCTTCAGTCGGTGAGGGCGTGGGTGCGGATATACTCCAGAATGGCCACGTAGGCCTCCTTGCCCATGTGGATGCCGTCGGAGGAATTGCAGTAGTTGTCCTTGAGGCAGTTTTTCTCATCCTTGAGAATGGACTGGGTGTCCAGATAGCGGCAGCCGTTCTCGGCGGCGACGGCCTTGACCCACTTGTTGGCAGCGTCGATCTTTCCGTTGTCCAGCGCGGTACAGCCCGCGGTCACGGGGAAGATGGACTGGAGAATGATCTTGGTCTTGGGGGAGGCCTTCTGAATGGCCTTGATGAGACCTGAGTAGCAGTCCTTGAATTCGGTCTCGCCCAGATAGGACACGCCCCAGTCGGTGCCCAACGTGATGATCATGATCTCGGGCTTGGCGCGGGCGGCGGCCTCGGCCACGGTCATTTTCTCGCCCGTACCGGGGAAGATGATCTTGGCGGATGTGACCTCGGAGTTGAGGTTCATCATATTGTTCTCGCAACGCCAGACCTGCTTGGTGTCGGTGCCGCCCGTCAGCACACCGCGGTTGATGAGGTGTGCGGTGAGGGAATCACCCACGAAAACGATCTTATCCTGATAGGCGGTGCCCGCGTCGGGGGTCAGGGGAAGGGTCACGCCGTCATCCGCGGGGGGCTGGTTGGGATCGCCCGACACGTCGGTGGCGGGGGTCTTGTCGGGGTCCTTTACGGGTCTGTTTGAGGGCTTGGTGGCGATGAAAACAATGGTCAGAATGAGGAGCAGAACCAGCATCCCCGCGATGGCGATGAGCAGAAAGCGGGTGAGTCGCTCGACCCGCTCGTTTTTATGGGTAGTGGGCATAGGAACCTCCGTTTGTTACTCTTTGCGGAATTGGCTTTCGTAGGGGGCGTCGTCCAGCTTCTTTTGGCGAGCCTTGGCGGTCACGGCGACGGTCATCAGCATGGCGATGCCGTAGAGGATGGCCGCCAGCAGCAGGATGATGAGGACCTGCATGCCCGAGGGCTTGGTGCGGAGCTGGTAGGGCAGGTAGCAGAACAAATAGAAGCCGCCCAGCGTGGCGAGGGGGTGAAGGGCGACCTTCGCGCCGAGGGGAAGCTTGTCCGACCGCCTGACCCATGTCCCAAGCGTCAGGCAGAGAGCGAAGGGCAAAAGCAGGAAGAAGCGAACGGCATCCACGTAGGTCACGGTGAGGGAATTGGACGTAATAGCGGAAGTGACCAGCAGGATAAGGCAGAGAACGGTATAGCGGGCGCAGGTGCCCAGCCAGAGGGCGTTGAGGCGGGCGGGTACCGAAACCGTCTCGGCGGGAGGGGTCATCTGTTTATTCTGCTCCTTTTGGGGACGTTTATTCATGGATGAGAATCCTTTCGGAGTAATGGGTATATTCTCTACCATTATAGCGTATTCCCGGCGGAATTGCAAGGGGTTTTTGTGAATTTTTGTGAGATTTCAAATTTGGGTTTATAGAGCAGGGGTTTCACCCCTGCACCCCACCAAAGGGACTTTTGAAAAAGTCCCTTTGGAATC
>JAZNUO010000162.1:0-1586 GCA_045592305.1 Eubacteriales bacterium
CGCCGAGCTTGCGAGGAGGACACCTCCCCCAACGGGGGAGGCATTCAAAGGCTCTCCCTTTGGGAGTTCCTCCTCGCTCCGCTCGGTTGCGAAGCGGGTGAGAGGGCAATTTTAATTCAGGGTTTTAAAAAGAAAATAGTATGAACAGAAAAAAACCTGCTTTCGACGTTGTGGAAAGCAGGTTGTTTTGTTTCGGTTCAGCAGCCCGCCTTGAGGAGCTTGATGCGCAGCTCCAGCTCGGTAATCTCGTGGTTGAGGTCGGTGATCTCACCCACGGCGGCGGCTATGGCGTTTTCGATGTCCTCGGTAACGTCGGTGGTGCGAGGACGGTATTTGGTGTAGGACAGCTCACCCAAGCGGGTATAGGCGGCCTTGCGGCGGTTCTTGGCCTTGCTCAGCTTGAACTTGAGGCAGGTAAGGTCGGCGGCAAGCTCGAAGCCCTTTTTGACGTTCTCTTTGGCGGTGGGTTGACCGGTCTGATTCTGTGCCATAACGGTGATTCCTTTCTGTTATTCCAGCGTGACGTGGGCGCAAACGGCGTGGTGGTCGGAGTAATACTGACCCTCCACGGGGATATCCTCCACGATATAGGAGGACACGCACCGAGCGTCTGTGAAGATGTAATCGATCTTGATCTGCTGCTCGGGGGCGAGGCGGCCGAAGTTATGGAAAGTGGGACCGAGCTCGGCGGTGCAATCCACGGTGCCGCGGTTGGCCAGCGCGGAGGTGATGAGCCTGATCTCCCGCGTGTCGGGAGTGGCGTTGAAGTCGCCCGTCAGGACGAAATGCTCACGGCGGGAGGAGACGTACTGGCAGAGCTGCATGGCACCGAGGTAGCGGGCATCCTTGCCCACGTGATCCAGATGGGTGTTGATGAAGTAGAAGGGCTGAGTCACTTCGTCGTGCTTGACGAGGGCGGCGGTGAACATACGGGGGCAACCGCTCTGGTCGCCGCCGAAGGTAGAGCCGGGGACGTGGGGTGTGGGGGAGAGCCAGATATTCTCCAGAGAGATCAGCTCCACGGCATCCTTGCGGTAGGCGATGAGCATGGACTCGCCGTGGTAATCCTTACCGCGACCGCAGCCCTGCACGGTATAGCCGGGGAGGTGGTCACGCAGACGGGCGCGCATACCGTCGGTGACTTCCTGAAAGCCCACCAGATCGGGCTTTTCTTTTTCAAGAACCTCCACCACGCGGTGGAAGCGGTTGGTAAAGGAATTGATGCCGTCTCCCGCGCTGTCCACGCGGAGGTTGAAGGACATGATCTTGAGGGTGGTTGCCATGGGGGCCTCCTTTTGAGGGGGGATTTGTTTGGCTTTATTATAGCATTTATGGGGGAGATTGTCAAGGAGAAATGCGAAATGTGGGGGAACTTTCGGGCGTTTTTCAAATGTGGATTTACAGAATAGTTTTGCCTATGTACTTTTCTTTCCGCGGCGAAAGAAAAGTACCAAAAGAATCGCCACGTAAGGGTGTCACCCACGGTGCCTCCCTTAAGAAACCCACCACCTGATCTGCGCGACTCTTTCGCCCACAAAGGGGCGAAAGAGTCTGATTGCGCGTAGGGTCGCCAAAATCCGAGAGCC
>JAZNUO010000163.1:0-5109 GCA_045592305.1 Eubacteriales bacterium
GGGAACGCCAGAGGGAACCTTCTTGAAAGAAGTTGCCCTCTAGACTCCCTTCAAGAACTTTCAAAAAGTATTATTTATCAATGATTTTTTAAAAGGTTTTTTAAAAGTTTTGAAGATTCCAAAGGGACTTTTCCAAAAGTCCCTTTGGCGGGGTGGAGGGGCAGAGCCCCTGCCCGATAAATCCCAATTTGAAGGATAACGGATCGGTACGCATGAAATACCCGTGGGCTCCGCTATTTTCTTGTTTTCTGAATTTCCCGTGAACTTCATTGACTTTTTCGAAAAAGGGTGCTATAATGATTCATTGGAACGCTTTATGAAAGGAGAGATGCTCCATGGTCAGAAAAAAACCAACCCCATCCCCCCGCGCGACGCGAAAATGGGTCGATCTGTTCGTGCTCCTGTCGACGGTTCTGCTGATCGCCGTCCTTGTCAACATGGCTTTGATTTTTTTCTTTTCCTCCGAGAGTAAGGAGGAATCGGGGAACCGCAGCACGGGTATTATGGAGAAGATCATATATTTTCTTCATCCGGATTACGACGAGCTGGATTATCTCTCCCGATTGCGTATTTCCCTCAGCGTCCATCGCTTCGTGCGTAAGATGGCGCACTTTTTGGAGTTCGGGCTTCTGGGACTGCTGTCCACGGGGCTTGTCCTGTACGTCAACCGTCGCAAGCGGTGGGTCAAGCCTTGGCTGGAATGGTGCATTCCCCCCGTGTTCTGCTTCCTGTACGCCGTCTCCGACGAGGTACACCAGATCTTTTCCAATCGCGGTCCCAGCTTCAAGGACGTTTTGATCGACTTCGCGGGAGCCTTGACGGGAATTCTGGTCATGCGCGCCGCCGTGGGTATGGTTCGCGCCGCCAAGCGCAGAAGGGAGAGAAGAAGATGCAAAACACCCGCTACCGACTGACCTCCCCCCATCCCGTCTCCTTCAAGGCCTGCGCGGTGGCCGATCTCCATGACCGCCCCTATGGTGAAGTCCTCCCCATCCTGAAGGAGGAGAAGCCCGACCTCATCCTTATCCCCGGAGACCTGACCGAGGCTCTGCGGGAGGGGGAGGAGACCGCCGAGCGCAACGGTCTGCTCCTCCTGTCCGAATGCGCTGCCATCGCCCCCACCTTCTATACCCTCGGCAACCATGAGATCGGTGCCTGCCACGGCAACATCCGCCGCTCCAAAATCGCCAACAAGCCTCTGAATTTCACCCTGACCCCCCTGTGGAAGGAGATCATCGAGTCCACAGGCGCGATCCTGCTCCATCAAAGCTACACAGTCTGGAACAGCCTTGCCATCGGCGGCTTGGGATCGGGACTCCTCAATCCCAACTGGATCCCCGACCTCACTATGCTGGAGTCCTTTACCGCGCAGGAGGGCTACAGGCTCCTCATGTCCCACCATCCGGAATACTACGACCGCTACCTCCGCCCCTACGATATTGACCTCACCGTATCGGGGCATGCCCACGGCGGTCAGTGGCGGGTCTTTGGACGGGGAATCTATGCCCCCGACCAAGGACTGTTTCCGAAATATACCTCGGGACTCCATGAGAACCGCTTGATCATTTCCCGCGGCGTAGCCAACACCGTCCCCTGCGTGCCCCGCTTCTTCAATCCCTGCGAGGTGGTGACGGTTGAAGTAAATGCGAAATGCAAAATGTAAAATGCAAAATCAAGTACGGAAAAAGAGAACAGAACCGAAAACGGGAAGTGCGGGCTTTCCGTTTTCTTTTTGGGGGAGAAGTGATCGCAAAAGCTTAGGAGTTTCAAATTTGGGTTTGTCGAAGAGATACAAGATACCGAGATACAAGATACAAGATATAGAAACGGAAGTCGCCGTAAGGTTTTTTTCATATCTTGTATCTTTGTATCTTGTAACTTGTATCTCACCGACAAACCCCAATTTGCATTCTGCCCCAAAAACCCCATCACTTCCGTTGCTGATTCTGCATTTTGCATTTTCTGTCCTCGCCCCCCTTGACGAAACGCCCTTTTTATGGTATAATACAGGATGTGTAAGAATGCCTAACCTCAGGCTTTCGGCGACAGGCAAAAAAGGACAGGTACAGCATGGAAAAGAAGAACGGAAAATTCTATACGGGTCAAGGGGATAAGGGACTGACCTCCCTCGCCCCCGCCTCTCAGGTCTCCAAGGCCGACGAGCGGGTGGGCGCGGTGGGTGCCGTGGAGGAGATCGTGTCGGCTCTCGGTACGGTCAAGACCGCCACCGAATGCCCCGCCTTCCGCGGAAAGCTGGAGCGCATCCAGCACACGCTCCGCACCCTTGCCCAAGGGCTCCGCGACCCCCGAAGCGGGAAGTATACCTTCTCCGCCGAGGAGATCGACTTCCTCGAGTCCGACATGGACAAAATGCTGGAGCACGTCACCCCCGAGACCATCGCGAGTACCCTTCCCGGCGGCAACAAGCAGTCCGCCGCCTTGGACGTAGCCCACACCACTACCCGCCGCGCCGAGCGGGACGTCATCGCCATGGATCGCCGCTACGCCGTCCCCCGGACCTTCAAGCAGTACCTCAACCGCCTGTCCGATTACCTGCTGGTGTCCGCCCGCTATTCCGATTACCTGTTCGAGAATAGTGAGACTCAAAAGCCCGCCGCTCCCGCCTCCGTCGCGGGTTCGGGTAGCTCCACCGATGCCCTCGTAGCCGAGGTGCTGGCCCGTCTGGGCGGCTCTAAGGTACTGGATCTGGAGAAGGCCAAGACGCTCATCGAGGCGGTGGAGGAGCGCGCCAAGTCTCAGGGTAAGCACGCCGTCATCGCGGTCTGTAACCCCGAGGGCAACCCCATCGCGGTGCACGTCATGGACGGCGCATTCCTGGTCAGCTATGAGGTCGCGGTCAAGAAGGCCTACACTGCCGTGGCGGTGAAGATGTCCACCATGGAGCTCTCAAGCCTCTGCCAGCCCGGCGGCACCTTCTACGGCCTGCAGGCGCTGGATAAGGTCATCACCTTCGGCGGCGGTATCCCCCTCTACAGCGACGGCGTTATCGTCGGCGGTCTTGGTGTCAGCGGCGGTACCGGCGAGGAGGATCACGATCTCGCCCTCTACGGCGCGGCCGTTTTCCGGACTCTGTAACGTATCAAACGTCATCCGCGTGGGTGGCTTTTTCCAACAAAAAACGCCTCGCGGTTGCGGGGCGTTTTTGCGTTGAAATAGAAAGACACAGGACTAAGAACCGCCGGTATGCGAGAATAACTCGGCAGAGGCCACCCAATAATCCTGTGTCAATGAACCAATACCCTGCTGATGTCACTCGGGGTACAATTCCCGTCAGACCAACAGGCGTATACTTCTGTTTGTTTTATATTACATTTGAAGAAGTTTGTCAAGATGCCTCCCCGAACATCGTCCGAGGGGACATTGGAGCTGATGGCGGGACTCTGAACCCATACCTCGCCTACGGCGAGCTGGTCAAGTTGCCCTCCGCTCCCTTCGGTCGCTACAGATTGGAAAACCTCTCGTTATCTTGCAACTTGAAGCGGTTTCTCGCACCCAACGATCATTTCCAACAGAAAAGCCACCCGCAGGGGGTGGCTTTTCTGTTGGAGCTGATGGCGGGACTCGAACCCGCGACCTGCTGATTACGAATCAGCTGCTCTACCAACTGAGCCACATCAGCGTTGCGATTCACAACGGGACTATTATACCACAAACTCCCGCTTTTTGCAATAGCTTTTGAGAAAATATTTTTTTGAATTTCTCGCAATATTTTGTCCCGAATTCCAAACACGTCTTGATTTTCACCGTAAAATATGATAAAATAGATGTAGCGTACAAACATCACACGAAACGGAACAAAAATATGAATCTTACCGACATCCGCACCATCAAGGACGTCATGTCCATCTACAATATCCGCTTCCGCAAGGAGTTCGGGCAGAACTTCCTCACCAACATCTCGGTGGTGGGGGACATCGCCGACTCCTGCTCGGACACCCCCGACGCTACGGTTCTGGAGATCGGCCCCGGTATCGGTGTCCTGACCCAGGAGCTGGCTTTCCGCTACCGCAAGGTCATCGCCGTGGAGATCGACAACGGTCTCATTCCCGTCCTGCGATACACCCTGCAGGATTGTCCCGAGGGCGTGGTGGAGGTGGTTCACGCCGACGTCATGAAGGTAGACCTCGCCGCGCTTCTGAAGCCCGCCTTTGACGCGGGAAAGGTCTCGGTCTGCGCCAATCTGCCCTACTACATCACCACACCCATTCTCATGGCGCTTTTGGAGTCGGGGCTTCCCTTTGAGTACATCACCATCATGATCCAGTCCGAGGTAGCCGACCGCCTCTGCGCGAAGGCGGGGAGCAAGGAGTACGGAGCCATCACCGCCGTGCTGAAATACTACGGCGAGGCAGAGAAGCTCTTCAAGGTTTCTGCAGGGAACTTCATCCCCGCCCCCAAGGTGGATTCCACCGTGGTGCGCATCAGGCTCCATAAGCAGAAGCCCTACGTTCCCAAGGACGAGGAGACCCTGTTCAAGACCATCCGCGCCGCCTTTGAGCAGAGGCGCAAGACCCTCCCCAACGCCCTCTCGGCGGGCTTCCCCGAGATTCCGAAAGAGACCCTGACCGCCCTCATTGAGGAATGCGGACACCGTCCCGACATCCGCGGGGAGAGGCTGGATATCGCCGATTTTGTGGCTCTTGCGGATCGCATCCACGATAAAAAGCGCGAGACCGAAACGGCCTGATCCGCGGGATTATCGGCTTGAACCGCCGACCATAAACGGGGGGAGCGGGAGATACCATGAGATAGAGGCATCGGTAACGGCGTTGAGCTTTGACTGTCCGTTTCCCGTTTTCTCCCTGCCCGTCGGTGAGTCCCTCCGCCGAGAAGCGACCCATGCATAGCAGAGCGAACGGCTCCCCTGCCACACGGCGGGGGAGCTTTTCTCAACCTTTGGTTGCTTGACGGGGAAGGAAAGGGGGAGTATAATGGGAGAGATGAGAGCAAATTGGGGTTTATCGGCGCGATAGACTCTATGTACTTTTCTCTCCCTGTCGAGAGAAAAGTACCAAAAGAGCGCCACGCAAGGAAAGTACCCACGGTACTTTCCTTACGGATCCTTTCGCCTGATCTGCGTGCCCATTT
>JAZNUO010000164.1:0-15091 GCA_045592305.1 Eubacteriales bacterium
GAAGGCTCCCAGACCCGTGTCGGTCGCTCCGAAAACCTCATCACCGACGTGGTCATCCGCAACGCCGACGGCGAGGACGTGACCCGAAATTATGCTATTGAGACTGTGGCAGGGCACTTGAAGGTGACAGCACCGTAAGAGTGCTCCCGCCCGCCGCAAAAATTCGCCCGTGGGACGAATAAAGGAGAACCCTATGCAGTATGATTCCTACCGCGAAAAGATGAAGCGGGTCGCGGGCGTGCTTGGTAAGATGTACGCCCACCGCCTCATCATTGCCATAGCCCTGGTGATCCTGACCGCCATTTCGGTGGTTCTGGTCATGACCCGGGGCCTTCTTCTGCTGGAATCCGACTGCCCCTCCGAGATCACCTACGGCGACAAGCCGGGCTTTCGCGCGGGCTTTTTGGTGAGCAAGACCCACTACGAATACCGTCGGCAGGGAAGCGAGGGGTGGAGCGAGGAGGCTCCCGTGTTCCCCGGGAATTACCAGGTGCGGGCGTGGGGGAGCTCCTCCTTCGGGGAAAAGACCTACACTGACACCTACGATTTCACCATAGTCCCCCGCAAAATCACCCTCACCGTGGCCGATACTACGGTGGAATACGGTGAGCTCCCCCGCGTCAAGGTGGAGAACCTCGCTAAGGGCGACAAGGCTACCTGTGACATCATTCTCTCGGACTACGGCTCCGCCAATACCACCGCCTACGCCAATGCCCACTCCCTCCGTATCACCGACAAGAGCGGCAATGACCGCATGGCGGGCTATACCGTAGAGGACGTGGAGCGGGTCTCGGTGCGTATCAAGCCCCGCCCCCTGACCGTCACGGTGCAGAATGCCTCCAAGGTCTACGACGATACCGCCCTCTTTTTCGACGGCTACGAGATCACCAAGGGAAGCCTGCTGGGGGGAGATAACCTGATCGCGGTATTCCGCGACACCCTCATCGACGCGGGCACCAAGACCAATACCCCAGAGCTCCGCGTCTATAGCGCCGACGGCACCGACGTTACGAGGCTATACGATCTGACCGTAAAGTCGGGCAAGCTGACGGTGGAGAAGCGCCCGCTCATCATTCAGGCGGAAAGCGTTACCTATACCTACGCGGGCTACGAGCTGGACTACCGCGGCTATACCGTGGATCCCTCCACCTCGCTGGTGTCGGGTCACTATCTGGAGGTGCTGTCCGCCTCCACCATTCTGGATTGCGGTACCACCGACAACGTCCTGACCTTCGCCGTCCGCGACCGCCGCGGCATCGAGGAGACCCACAACTATTCCCTTTTCGTCAAGGCGGGCACTCTGACCATGACCCCCCGCGAGGTCACGGTCATCACCGGCAGCACCACCCTGACCTATAACGGCACCGACCAGAGCTACCCCAAGGCCACCGTCCAAAACGGCGTGGGAGACGAGTACCGCGCCGTGGCTCCCACTACCCGCCGCGACGTGGGCAGCTCCGAGAACCGCATGACGGTGGAATTCTACCGCGACGGCAAGAATATCACCTCCAACTATACCGTCAGAAGCTATCAGTACGGTCAGATCACCGTAACCCCCCGTGAGATCACGGTGAAGATGAAGGATCAGTCCAAGCCATACGATGGGACTCCCCTGACGTCGGGAGGCTTCACCGTGGGCGGCGCGGGTCTTGTGAAGGGGCACACCCTGTCTCTGGATTCCAGAGGCTCGGTGATTTTCGGCGAGGCCGTCAACGGCTACGTAAAGGGCTCCGCGAGGATTCAGGATGCCGACGGAAACGACGTGACGGGGAATTACACCGTGAACTTCGCCGACGGCACCCTCACGGTCCATCCCCGTCCCCTGACGGTTTCCACCGGAAAAGCCACCAAGATCTACGACGGCCAGCCCCTGCGACAGGATCACTGGAGCATCACGGCGGGCTCGCTGGTGAGCGGTCACGAAATAGAGGTGGTTCTGTCGGGTGTCTCCATCACCGAGATCGGCACCGCCGTCAATACCGTCGAAAAGCACCTGACCCGCATCTATGACAAGAGAACGGGCGCGGACGTGTCCCAATACTACGATATTACCTTCGTCGAGGGCACGCTGGAGGTTACAGCCCGTCCCATCACCGTCATGACCCACTCCGCGGAATGGGTGTACGATGCCCGGACCCACCAAGGCGACTCGAGAGTGATCCTCACCGCGGGGGCGCTTCTGGGGGGGCACACCCTGGAGGCCGCCTCGGAGGGCACCGCCATCCAAAACGCAGGCAGTGTCCCCAACAAGGTCACGGTCCGTGTCATGAACGGCAGGGAGGACGTTACCCACAACTACCGCATCACCTACAGCTACGGCACCCTGACGGTGCAAAAGCGTCCCATCACGGTGCAGGCGGGCTCTGTCACCGTCACCTACGACGGTTATCCCCATACCGCCACCGATGTGACCCTCACCCCCGATTCGCCCTACCCCTTAGCGGCACCTTACCACGAGCTTTGTGTGACCGACGGGGACGCGCGTACCTACACGAACGCGGGCAGCTACGTCAATGACCCCCGCGTGTCGGTCTACGATCTCACCGCGAGCACCTACGTTACCGCCAATTACGACATCACCCTGCGGACGGGGGTCATCACCGTGGAAAAGCGTCCCCTCCACGTTCAGATCAACGGCGAGAAGATCTACGACGGAAAGCCCCTGTCCGTGAGTGACTGGCGGGTGGACTACCTGAACGGCACCTCGCTTGTGGCGGGGCATACCCTGACGGCCATGCCAACCAATGACCCTTGGACGGATGCCGGGAGCCGTTCCTCCTCGGTGCATCAGGCCACTCTGACCATTCGGGACGCGCTCGGCCGCAGCGTCAAGGAAAATTATGACCTGACCTACTATAAGGGCACCCTCACCATTCGCAAACGCCCCGTCTCCCTCATGACCCCCTCTGCCGAGAAGGTCTGTGACGGCACTCCCCTCACCGCCCGTGAGGTGCTGGTCGCCCCCCACTCCCTCCCCCTGCCGGCGGGTCATACCCCCGTTCTGGTGATCTACGGAAGCGGCACCGAGCCTGGACAGTATCCCAACTCCTGCTATCCCCATACCTTTGCCGTCATCGATGCAAGCTCCATGGACATCACGAGAAACTACGAGCTGGTGGAGATCAAAGAGGGAACCCTCACCGTCAAGCACGACGTGGCGATCACCGTCACCACGGGCAGTGCCACCAAGGCCTTTGACGGACTCCCCCTGACAAATGACGAGTCCACCGTGCAGATCACCCGCGGTCAGCTCCCCGAGGGCTATGCCGTCTACGTGGACGTGACGGGCATCATCACCCGCCCGGGCAGCACCGAGAACCGCGCCACCGTTACCGTACGGGACAAGGACGGGAAGGACGTGACCCCCCTGTTCGGGGTGGAGCTTCGTCCGGGCGTTCTGACCGTCACGGATGAGGCGCAGGAGGAGACCCTCTTCGGTCACGTATTTTCGGACATCGACGGAGTGGTCTACCTCCGTATGATCTCCTACGGCAGCTTCAACGGCAAGGGCTGGAGCCCCGCCATTCCCTATGCGGGTGCGCTGTCGGGTGGGTATTCCCTGAGCCTTCTGCCCTCGGTTGCCCTGAAAACGCTGGGCATCGTCCCCCGGCAGACTCTGCAATTCTCGGGGATGCGGGTGCCTATGCTCCCCTACTACACCGAGCTGAGCAACACCAACCCAACCGTGGGAAGTGACACCGACTACACCTCCGCCCCCCTCGGCGCAAGCTACGACGTCACCTACTACCCCGTGAGCGACCCCCTGATGCTTCTGGAGGCCTTCCAGCGGGCACCCGCCTACCTGAAGCCCCTCCTGCTGGGCTCCCACCGTACTCAAGAGCAGGCCTACCGCGCCTTCGTCCATAATCAGTACCTGTCTCTGGACGAGGAGACCCGCGCCTTCATGAATGAGATCATCGCCGAACAGGGCTTTGACCCTGACTCCCCCTCGTTGATCGGTGACGTGGCCGCCTATATCCGCGGCTCTGCCCGCTATAATCTGAACTACCATCCCGCGCTGGATCAGGCGGACAACGTGGCCATCGCCTTCCTCCGCGACTATCGCGAGGGTGTCTGCGTTCACTACGCCACCGCCGCTACCCTGCTCTACCGCGCGTTGGGCATCCCCGCCCGCTACACTACGGGCTTCATGCTGGCGGTCAAGGGCGGTGAGTGGAACCGAATCGAGTCCCCCGGTCACGCATGGGTGGAGGTCTACGTGGACGGCTTGGGCTGGATCCAGGTGGAGGTTACGGGTTCGACCGATGATCCCAATGCCCCCGATATTCCCGACACTCCCCCCGAGCTCCAAAAGCCCGAGCCCTCGCTGATTCCCGCCTTCCGCCATAAGGTCTATGACGGCTCTCCCCTCTACGCCGCCGACGAGCTGACCCTCACCCCCGAGCTGGAGGCTCTGCTGGCGCTGGGCTATACCTACACCGTCCGCGTGTCGGGCTCTCAGAAGGAGGTGGGCGACGGCTTCAGCGTGGTGAGTGAGTTCACCCTCTATGACCCCACGGGGAAGGACGTGACCGACAGCTTCCGCTACACCAAGCAGAGCGGTCTGCTCCGCGTCACCCCCGCCGCGGTGGAGGTTCTGCTCTACCCCCTGACCAAGACCTACGACGGCCGTCCCGCGGTTTGGGGCGAGGGGGACTACACCGTCCTCTCCCTTCCCGACGGCGCGACCCTGACCCTGACGGTCACAATCCCCGCCGACAGTCTGGGCTATATCACCCTGAACCGGCTCAACCGCAACGTCACGGCCTACGTGACCTATCAGGTCATCCAAAACGGTCTCGACGTGACGGATCGCTACCCCGTGGTATTCACCCTTCCCGAGGGCATGGAGGATACCCCCGTTCTGACCGTCAAGGCTCGCTCCCTGGAGCTGACCGCCGCCTCCGAGACCCGCGTGGATGACGGAAATCCCCTGACCAACCCCACGGTCTATATCACCAAGGGCACCCTCGCCCCCGGTCATACCCTCACCGCCACGGCGGAGGGCAGCCAAAGCGGTGTGGGCGCAAGCGACAACACCGTCGGAGCGGTCATCATCCGCGACCAAAACGGCAAGGACGTCACCGACCGCTACACTATCCGCCGCGTCAAGGGAACACTCACCCTGCTGGAGGAAACGTAACGGGGCGTTCGGTTTGCGCTGTTTGAGGGATAGGCATAGCTTCAAATTGCGGTTTATCGTGCAGGGGCACTGCCCCTCCACCCCGCCAAAGGGACTTTTGAAAATAGCGGTGCAAGCACCGCCACAAATTTGCCGTAAAGGCAAATTTGTGAGTCCCTTTGGAATCTTCAAAACTTTCAACAAAACATTGATAAATAATGCTTTTTTGAAAGTTCTTGAAGGGTGTCCAGAGGGAAACTTCTTTCAAGAAGTTTCCCTTTGGCGCACCCCTACAAACCCAAATTCACCGTGTTCCTTCGGAGGTCCCCATGAAAACCACCCTTTCCGCCCCCGCCAAGATCAACCTCTTTCTGGACATCACCGCCCGCCGCCCCGACGGTTATCACGAGATCAGCGGGGTCATGCAGTCCATCTCCCTCTGCGACACCGTCACGCTGGAGGTCGCTGATCCCACGGGGATGCACCTTTGCTCTTTGGGAAGTCATACCGCGGGAGCCGAGGGCATCACCCTGACCTGCTCCAATCCCGATCTCCCCGCAGACAGCCGCAATCTGGCGTGGCGAGCCGCCGAGAAGTTCTTCGCCGCCACGGGGAGAGGATGCAAGAGCCTGTCCATCCACATCGAGAAACGCATCCCCGCCGCCGCGGGTATGGCGGGAGGGAGCACCGATGCCGCCGCCGTTTTAGTGGGGCTGAATAACCTCTTTGACCACCCTCTGACCCCCGCCGCCCTCTGCGAGGTGGGGCTGACTCTGGGCGCGGACGTCCCCTTCTGCATCATGGGCGGGGCCCGGATCACCGAGGGCATCGGCGAGACCCTGACCCCCATCACCCCCATGCCTGCCTGCGAGCTGGTGGTCGCCTGCGGCGGTGAGGGAGTCTCCACCCCCGCCGCTTACAAGGCATTGGACACCCTCTACGGAAGCTTCGACCCCGCCGCCTATACCCCCCGTACCCGTGAGCTGACCACCCTGAAGTCGGCTCTGTGGCAGGGAAACCTCACCGCTCTGTGTGGTTCTATGTTCAACCTCTTCGAGTCGGTGGTGCTCCCCGAACGCCCCGTGGCGCGGCAGATCAGGGAGACCCTGCTCGCCTCGGGTGCCGTCACCGCCATGATGAGCGGTAGCGGTCCATCGGTTTTCGGGGTATTCCCTCAGGGAGACGGCTCGGTAGAGCGGGCAAGGGAAGCGCTGGAGACTCTGGGCATCCCCGCGTGGGTGTGCGAGCCTGTGCGGTGATCGTATGGCGGTCATCCTGAGCGAAACGGAGCATAGCGAAGTGTAGTCGAAGGATCTCCTTTCTCCCCGCGAGATTCTGTGGCTTCCGACTCGGCCTTCGCTCAGGACAGCCGCTCAGACCGTTCGCATGAATCGATAAAACAGGAAACATACAGAAAAAGACCGAAGCAGGCGTTTCGGTGGGGATTCGACCCATCGAAAACAGCCCGTTTTCGGTCTTTTTGTTTGTTTTTGCCTTTTCTTGAGGAGTGGTGATACTTGTTTCTTTTTGGCGTTTGTCACCGGTGCCAATCGACGATTCGTATTACAGCCACTCCGCTCTTTCGCGGAGCTTTTCGTAGTATTCATCGGGAATATTCGGTGTAGTCCCCTCCCGACTTCCCACGCCCGGACGCACGTCAGGCTTGACCGCTCCGTGGAAGTCGCTGCCGCCGCTGTAGAGGAGTCCGAACTCATCCGCCAGAGCTTTGGCGGTGATGACGGCGCTCTCGTCATAGGAGGAGTGCATGACCTCCATACCCGCCAGTCCCGCTTCCGCGGCGCGGGGAAGGATGGCGCGGACGGTGGCTTCGTCCGTGTACTGGAGGGGGTGCGCCCAGACGGGGAGAGTGTGGATGCTTCGCAAAAAGCGGATGGTCTCGAAGAAGTCGGGGCGCGCGGGCGGGGTATAGTAGCCCATGCCCTCCCCCAGAAGGGTATCGAAGGCGGCTTTGACCGAGGGGACGTAGCCACCCGCCAAAAGAGCCTTGGCGATGAGGGCGCGGTTGACGTTGCCGTCGGGGGTGGCGTTGCGGACGGTGTCATAGTCCACCCTGTAGCCGTCAGTGGCCAGACGCGCCACCAGATCCCGGTTGCTCTGCTCCTTGCGGGTGAGGTAATCCTCGGTGAGGGCGGTTACGTTGGCCAGATGCTCGGGGGGAATGAACAGCCCCAGCAGGTGCAGCTCGCGGCCGTCGCAGACCGTGGAAAGCTCCACCCCCGCTACGGCGGTGAGTCCCTTACGGTGAGCCTCCTTCAGAAAGGCGGGGACACCCGAGACGGTATTGTGGTCGGTGAGGGCGGCGGCGGAAAGCCCCGCATTTTTGACCGTCCGGATCAGCTCGGCGGGGGTGAGGGTGCCGTCGGAGTGGGTGGAGTGGGTGTGCAGATCAATGGGCATAGGGGTCTCCTTGGAGGTAAATTCGGATGTGACGATGGCAAATCGGAGGCCTGATGGGGGATCAAATACCCAGATACCCCTTCAGCACCTTCAGGGTGTTCCACACCCCGTCGATGTGACTTCGCTCGTACCCGTGGCTGGCGTACACCCCGGGGCCGATGAGACCGTGGCGGATATCCGCGCCCGCCGACAGGGTGGCCTCCACGTCCGAGCCGTAGAAGGGGTAGATATCCACGGCGTAGTCAGCCTCCTCGGTTTTGGCGGCTTCGATGAGCTTGCCCACCACCTCGTAGGAGTAGGGACCGTGGGAATCCTTGGCGCAGATGGACACGGTGCGCTCGGTGCAGGACAGACCGCCTCCCACACAGCCCATGTCCACGCTGATGCCCTCGGTAACACCGGCGGGGCAGGAGGCCGAGCAGCCGTGACCCACCTCCTCGTAGACCGTGATATGCATATAGGTGCGGCGGGGGAGGGTGATATTCTCATCCTTGATATACTTGGAAAGTCCCAGAAGGATGGCCACCGACAGCTTATCGTCCAAAAAACGGCTCTTGATGTAGCCCGACTCGGTGACGCGGGTGCGGGGCTCGAAGGCCACGACGTCTCCCACCTCGATGCCCAGGGAGCGGGTATCGACGGCGGAACTGACGTCCTCGTCCAAAACCACCTCGGTGGTGTCAAAGGTTCGACCCGTGGAGCTGTACGCGCCGTTGACGTGAACCGAGGCGTTGCAGAGCTGGAGGGTTCCTTCGATCACTTTTCCGCCGCGGGTATAAACACGGACGTTCTCACACTCCCCGTTGTCGGCCCTCATGCCGCCCAGATTGGTGAGGCGCAGGCGACCGTTCCCCTTGATTTCGGCGACCATACCGCCCAGAGTGTCAGCATGAGCCGCCAGCAGCAGCCCGCCCTCGGGGGAGTCCTCGCCCCCCAGATCGATCATGACACCGCCCTTGACGGTGAGCTCGGCGGGGTAGCCCAGAGCGGAAAACTCGGCTCTCACCCACTCGGCGGCGGCTTTGGTATAGCCCGTGGGGCTGTCGATGGCGAGGAGGGAGACGGCTTTTTCGGTGGCGTAGGTGGCGTAGGCTTTGGTGAGCATGGGTGTGTCCTCCGTGATGGGATTGGTTTGGGTATATTATAGCACGGAACCGCTTTGGAGTCAAGTCTGCCCAAAAACTTTCCAAGCAATTTCACCAAAAACCTTGACACTCCCCCTCCTTTCCTGCATAATAAATCCACACCGTCCGACTATGGATGGAGCAGCCCTATGTATATCCGGTGTACCCCCTCCTGGGAGCAGGTGTTCAGGCACACCCGCAAGTGGCCCGAGGACTCCGTCATCCTGACAAAAAGGCCCAAAAACCATTGACACGAACCGCTATTTATGGTATATTATATACAATCCCGAGCAAAGGAGTTTCGAATATGAAGATGAATCATCTCCAACGCCTTTTGTCGGCTCTGCTGGCCGTCCTGATGCCGACGACCTGCGCCATTGGGCTGATTCTTCCCGCTTCTGCGGTGGAGGTCTCCGTGCTGAACGGAACGGGCTCCCGCGGGGCCGTGGTTGTCAGCGGCTACTACGCCTACCGCGCCGTTGTGGGCGGCGAATTCACCGCCTTCTCCTTCGTCATGCCCACGTGGACGACCACGGACTCGGCCTGCACGCTGGCACTCTACAAGTGGGCGGGGGATCCCGATTCCTCGCTGGCCGCCGAGCCCATCGCCTCCAAACGCTTTGATCCCATGCGTGACAACGCCACCAACAAGATCACCTTCGACCCCCAGCCCGCGGGGGAGTACCTCTTCGCCGTCATCGAGCCTCGGGGGCAGGCGGGTGTCTGGACTCACGAGAACTGCACCAATAATTTGGGCTTCCTCTACGTGGACGGTCAGGAGAGAAGATCCCTGCCCGAGCTGAAGATCACCTTCACCGAGGCGGTTTCCGAGCCCTTCGGCCAGTGCGAGACCATCGTGGAGTCGGTTGACGGCAACCACAAGTCCCCCGCTGAATACGTCATCCCCGAGGATAGCCTCATAAAGACCCACGAGGTCATGCCCGATACATGGGTGTTCACCGACGGTCTGGGGCGCGTGTCCCTGACCAATGCCGAGGTGGGGGATCCCCGCGAGGACAAGACCGTCTCCATGTTCTTCTGGACGTGGCACAATGACCGCGCTCCCGTCATCAACGTCAACCATGCCGCCGAGAAGTATCCCGAGGCCGTCCGCGACTACAACCACCCCGTCTGGACTCCCGCCTACTTCCAAGGCTCCTGGAACGAGCCTATCTACGGTCATTATGAGTCGAACGATCAGTGGGTGCTCCGCCGTCAGGCCGAGCTTCTGGCCAACGCGGGCGTGGATGCTGTCCTTGCTGATAACACCAACGGCACCATCACCCACAGAGCCGGCTACACCGCCCTCTTTGAGGCGTGGGGCAAGGCCATGGATGACGGTGTCCTGACCCCCAAGGTCTCCTTTATGCTGCCCTTCGGCGGCGGCGCGGATACCAACACCCAGGCGCGGAACATGTATATGCATTTCTACCGCAAGGGTGACAACCACCGACTCTGGTTCTACTGGGAGGGCAAGCCCGTCCTCATGGGTCGGCAAAACGCCATCCTCACCTCCGACAACATGGGAAGGGAGATCGCCGACTTCTTCACGTGGCGCGGCGGTCAGTCGGGCTACGTGGTCAACAAGACCAACTACGGCGAGTGGGGCTGGCTCTCCACCTACCCGCAGGCCGTCTACTACGCCGACCGCTACGATCACAAGGAACGGCTCGCCGAGCAGATCACCGTGGGCGTGGCGCAGAACCACAACTACAAGCTGGGTCAGCTCTCCGCCATGAGCGGTAACTTTGTCATGGGTCGCTCCTACACCCACGACTACAAGGATCGCTATGAAAAGGAAGGGAAGGAGGCCTCCAAGTGGGGCTACAACTTCGCCGAGCAGTTTGCCTACGCGCTGGAGATCGACCCCAAGATGGTTTTCATCACGGGCTGGAACGAGTGGGCCATGGCCCGCATCGACGGCTGGCCCGAGGGCTGGGCATCCGCGGTCCCCAACGCCTTCTGCGACCAGTTCAACGACGAGTTCTCCCGCGATCTGGAGCCCACCAAGGGCGCGCTGAAGGATCACTACTACTACCAGATGGTCAATTTCGTCCGTCAGTACAAGGGTGTCCGTCCCATTCCCACCCCCAGCCTCGGGACCACCATCGACATCACCAAGGACAACACCCAGTGGAGCACCGTGGAGCCTTACTACGCCGCCTACATCGGCAACACAGGCGACCGCGAGGGCGACGGCTGGGGCGATCTGCTCTACCACGAGTATTCGGGCCGCAACGACATCATCGGCGCGAAGGTCGCCCGCGATGCCGATAACCTCTACTTCTACGTGGAGTGTAATGAGAACATTACCCCCTACACCGATCCTCTGTGGATGGTGCTCTACATCGACTCCGACCAGCAAAATCAGGGCTGGGAGACCTTTGACTACGTCCTGAACAAGACCTCCCCCACCGCCGATAAGGCAATCCTCGAGCGGTTCACCGGTAACGGCTACGAGACCGAGAAGGTGGGGGACGTGGAGTACACCGTGGACGGTACGTATATGCAGGTCAAGATTCCCAAGACCATGCTGAGCCTGAGCGGCTACGACTTCACCGTCAACTTCGCCTGGACAGACAACGTCCACGACGAATCCGATGCGGGCGCGCGAGGAGATACCGACTACAGGTACACCAAGTTCTCGGGCGATATTATGGACTTCTACATCTCGGGCGACGTAGCTCCCTCGGGACGCTTCAAGTTCAGCTATATCTCCACCGCCGAGAACGCATTGGGTCAGGCAACCGAGACCCGACCTGTGGATACTCAGCCCGTGACCGACCCCGAGGCCCGTCCCGAGGAGACCCCCGCTCCCGAGAAGGAGGGCTGTCGCTCCGCCGTCGTTCCCGGCGTTGCCGCGCCCCTCATGGCTATGGCTGCCGCCGTGGCGCTCAAGAAGAAGGATTGATACGATTTCCTTTTTAAAACCTTGAATGAAAACTACCCTCTCACCCGCTTCGCAACCGAGCGGAGCGAGGAGGAACTCCCCAAGGGAGAGCCTTTTGTGCCGAACTTGTTCGGCGGCCTCCCTCTTTGGGGGAGGTGTCCTCCTCGCAAGCTCGGCGCACAGGCGTGACGGAGAGGGCAAGCGAGGTTCAAGGTTTTAATCGGTAATGAGTATGTTTTCAATCGCTCTGCGGAGGTTTGACGGGAAAGTTTACATTGTGTTCACAGTGCGGGGCGAAAAGTGACTTTTGAGGGGTTTACAAAAGACTCGATTGGTGTTATAATGGTGGCGTTGAGACCCGCGCTACTCTTGCGGGTCATTTTTTTCAGATAGGAGAATCATCATGCTGCTATGGGGCGCGCCCTTTCAGACCGTTCATCTCATTACCCTCGCCATCGCCGCCGCTCTCATCGTGGGAGTTTATTTTCTGCTGAAATATCTGCCTGAGAAGGCGCGGTACTACACCATTCTGGTCCTGTCCTTCTCAGGTGTTGTGGCCATTATCTACAATCTGGCGGCGTGGGGCTCCCCTCTGGAGTACCTGCCCTTCCATATGTGCTCCATCGCGGCGATCCTGTTGCCCATCGCGGTCATTTCCAGAAATCGCTACGTGGGCAACCTGCTTCTGGTGTGGTGCCTCGGCTCCATTCTTGCGCTGGTATTCACCGACGCGCAGGCGGGATACGAGATCCCCTCGGCGGCTTTCTTCATTTATTATATACCCCACGTCTTTGAGTTCGCCGTAACCATTTACCTCTTCGCCTTCGGCTACATCAAGAAGAACTACAAGTGCATTCCCGTCACCGTAGGCCTGACCGTTCTCATCTACACCGCGGTGCACCTCATCAATGTAGCGCTGAATCACTACTGCGCCGTCAACCATATCGTGGACTGGGCGGGCGAGGTTCTTACCTTTAATTATATGTTCTCCATGGAGCCCACCACCTCCATCTTCTTCCTGTTCTGGAACATCATCCCTCACCCCTACTGGTATATGTACGTGGCGGTGGTGATCCTCGTGGTGTATCTGGTGGTGCTGTACCTGCCCCAGATCATCAAGGCTGTTCGGAAAAGAAAGAGCACCAGACGGTGATCGAACGATCTGTCTGAAAATAACAGCTCTGACGGCAAAACACCACGGGAAAATCCGTGGTGTTTTGCCGTAAATCAACTTTTTTGCAATTATTAAGCGGAATATTGCAAAAAGCAGGGAAAAATATCGAATATGCTGTTGCATTTCGGTCACTTTTGTGGTACAATATCCCATATACTTTTATAGTGGTTACAGCAAAGGAGAATAGCTATGAAAAAAACACTTTCGCTTTTATTGGTTTTCGTGATGCTGCTTTCGGTTGCGTCCGGCGTGATCGGATGCTCCCATGAGCATGTATTCGTGCTTTCCGAGGCTGATTCAAAGCCCGTGACCTGCACGGAAGACGGCATTGAGGTTCGGGTTTGCTCCTGCGGTGAGAAGCAGGAACAGGTGATCCCCAAGACGGGTCATGACATGAAAATGGTCATGGAAACCAAGCCCTCCTGTACGGGTACCGGCATGAGGGACTACAGATGCTCCAAGTGCGGCAAGATGGAATACAACAACATTGAGGCACTGGGTCATAACTACGAGGAGACTCCTTCCGAGCCCTCTCGCGTCAAGCGCTGCCTGAATGAGGGTTGCACCAGCTGCGTTTGGGGTGAATCCGGCGACAAGCACAAGGAAGCCCTGACCTTCACGTTCACCAAAGAGGACGAGGCGGCGATCGATGCCAAGTACGATGAAGTCAAGGCAATGATCGAGGCGGCTGCCAAGTACGATCCCGCTCTGCACGGCTATGCGGAGACCGGTGAATTGGCTGAGGCATACGCCGCTGTTGAAGCAGCCCACAACGAGCTGTACGATATGATCATGAACGCGCTGTCCCAGGAGAAGCTTGCGATGGTCGCTTACTACTGCGACATGAAGAACACCGAGCTGGAGGAGACCTATTCCTACATGATGGAATATGAGCCCGCTGTGATCGCCAAGTTCTACACCCTCTCCCGTCCCTTCTATGACTCTTGCTACCGTGATTTCTTCTACTACGGTATGACCGAGGAGGAGATCAACGCGTTCCTGTTTGACTCCGATGCTATCTCCAATCCCGAGTACACCGCTCTCAAGGAAAGAAACAACGCCATTGAGACCGAATTCCTGGCTCTCTCCGCCTCGGAGCAGAAGGCAAAGCTGCCCGCTTTGTACGAGGAGTTTGCCAAGAACAACAACGAGATGGCCAAGCTGATGGGCTATGACAACTACCTGGAATATGCCTATGAAAACGTGTACGGCAGAGACTACACCTATCAGGACGTGGCGGAGCTTTCCGGCTACATCAAGACCCATATCTCTCCCGTATTCAACGATCTCTATACCACCTTCAGAAACCTGACCGGCTACACCGATGAGGAGCTTGACATTTACAACAGTCAGTGCTCCACCCCCTTCTTCTCCACTTTGCAGGGGAACACGCTGGTCAACGACTATATCGATCTGCTGGCGTTTACCTCTAACCCTGACAAGAACATTTCTTTCTCTGACGAGTTCAATAAGCTGATGGCCGACGGCAATATGTTCCGCGGCGAATATGATGGTGCGTTCGTTACCACCATTCATGCGGCCAAGCTGCCAATCGCTTACTTCGGCAAGGGTTATGACAACTGTTTTACCATTATCCACGAGTTCGGTCACTACATGAATGAGGTTTACAGCTTTGAGGACTATGCGGACGGTGAGTATTCCCAGTCCTACGACCTCTTGGAAATGCACTCTCAGGGCAACGAGCTTCTGTATCTCTGCTACCTTGAGAAGAACGCAAGCTTCCCTCAGGTGGCGAACACGCTGATCAGAACCCATTCGCTGGTCAATATGTTCTATTCCGCCGTGGCAGGCTTTACCGTGGACAGCTTTGAGCAAGCCGTTTATCTGAACTCCTATGCGGGAACCAACGCCGATACCATTATGGCTGACGGCACCATTTCCGCAGACGAATACGATCTGCTCTATCAGGGCATTTGCACCGACTACGGTGTGCTGGATGCACTGGACGGCTATTGGGAATACGGTATGACCATTACCTCCCCCTGCTATTACGTTTCCTACAGCGTATCCGCGATCTCTGTACTCCAGCTTTACGAGGTTGCGCAGACCGACGGCTTTGACGTGGCCAAGGAGCAGTATCTCAAGCTGTTCACCTACGTGGACGAGGATCCCGCGATGGGTATGCAGGACATTCTGGCGTATGCCGGAATGCTTTCCTTCAAGGACGAGCAGCTCTACATCGATCTTTCCACCTATTTTGCAAAAAAGTAAAATAACCAAAGGGTCGCCCTGCAAGGCGACCCTTTCCTTTATATGGGTGAAAATTACCAGATCTTCTTATAGATCTCCACGACCTCCTCATGGGACGGCGTGCGGGGATTGGTGGCGGTACAGCCGTCGGC
>JAZNUO010000165.1:0-4648 GCA_045592305.1 Eubacteriales bacterium
AACCCCATGGAACACCTCCTTGGCCCACAGAACGACATGGCTACGATCCGACTTCCAGGGGGCCGCACGGCCGTCAGAGTGACGACCGCGCGGTGAGTCCCCCGTTTGGTGGCAACCCTGCGTTTTTCTTTTCCCAACAGGATAAACAGCAGCTTGGGGCAGAAGGCAGGCGGCGAGCCCCGCGCGGACGGCGCCCCCCCGTTCGTGCGGGTTTTCGGGTATTGACGACCCTACGCGCAATCAGACTCTTTCGCCCCTTTGTGGGCGAAAGAGTCGCGCAGATCAGGTGGTGGGTTTCTTAAGGGAGGCACCGTGGGTGACTCCCTTAAGTGGCGATTCTTTTGGTACTTTTCTTTCGCCACGGAAAGAAAAGTACATATACAAAACTCTTCGATAAACCCAAATTTACCGCAAAAACCCACGGCGCAAAAACCGTGGGCTTTGCTCTGTTCCATTATTCAAACTCGTCCCGATGGGCTTCAAAAAACTCATGGTACCGCCGCACGTTGGATAGCTCCGTCCACTTCTTCACGGTCACGGGGATCTCGTCCAGATCGTAGATCCGCGCACCCCTCACGGCCAGCAGGAAGGGGGAGTGGGTGGAGATGATGAACTGACAGCCGTAGAAGCGGGCACTGTCCTCGAGGAAGGTGGCCAGCTCGGTCTGGCGTTCTGCGGAGAGGCTGTTTTCGGGCTCGTCGAGGAGGTAGAGAGCGTTCCCGCGAATCTTCTCGGCGAAGTAGCCGTAGGCGTTCTCACCGTTGGACTGGCCGGGGAGGTTCTTGGGCAGGCGGCGGGCGGTGTAGTCCGAGCGGGTACGGCTCCACGCGTCACGGCGCTTTTGCAGCTCCTCGAAATCCTCCAGAGAACGCATCTGAAAACCACCCCTTCGCAGCTCACGCCACTCCTCGAACAGGGCCTCCCGATCCCTGTCCACCCCCGCGTTGAGGGTGCGGAAGCTCAGCATATAGTCAAACACGTCGTCGCTGGTGATAATGCAGCTTCCCTCGGGGGGCTGCTTGTCACGGTACAACTCGGCGCGGCAGTATTCGAGGTAATCCTCAAAGAAGGGGGTACGGCTGTAGGGGGAGGTGCGGTGGAGCTTCAGCTTCTGGGCGATGATATTGAGGATGGTGGACTTTCCCGAGCCGTTGCCGCCGTAGAGAAGGGTGATGGGAGCAAAGTCCAGCCGTTCCAGATATTTGAACGGGAAGATCTTGAAGGGATAGGGATTGTTGACCGAATAGCAAGTCATGTCCAGCTTGTTCGGAGTGCGACCTCCAAAGAGATAGTCCGTCTCATTTTTCTCGCTTGCCAGACGGAAGGATTCCAGATAGATCACAGCGGGCTCCTTTCGGTGGGTTCTTTTCTGCTTTCATTATATCACATGAGGGTGGTTCTGTCAACCAACTCCACGGAGAAAAGCAGTCGCAAAACGGTTGACAAGGCGGCGAAAATGTGGTATCCTGTTCCTGTCCCCTTGTATGTGATCCCGCCGAAAGGCGCATACTACTTACATAAATCCCCGAAAGGCAGGTATATTCCATGTCCAAACCTCAAATTCTGAAATGCTGCGGCCGCGAAATATTGGATTCCCGCGGAAATCCCACCGTAGAGGCCACCGTAGTGCTGACTGACGGCACCGTGGGTGTCGCCTCGGTTCCCTCGGGCGCGTCCACAGGCATATACGAGGCACACGAGCTTCGGGACAATGATCCCAACCGTTACGGCGGTAAGGGTGTCCGCGAGGCGGTGGCCAATATCTGCGACATCCTCTCCCCCGCTCTGTCGGGAACCTACGCATCCGAGCAGACCGAGGTGGATCGCGCCATTCTCCGTCTGGACGGCACCGAGAACAAGTCCAAGCTGGGGGCGAACGCCACGCTGGCGGTCTCCCTCGCCACCGCCCGTGCCGCCGCCAACTGGTACCGCCTCCCCCTCTACCGCTATCTGGGCGGGGTGGACACCCACCGTCTCCCCGTCCCCATGATGAACGTCCTCAACGGCGGCGCACACGCCTCCAACAACATGGATATTCAGGAATTCATGATCGTCCCCGTGGGCGCGCCCACCTTCGCCGAGGCTTTGCGGTGGGGGAGCGAGATCTACCACACCCTTGGAAAACTGCTGAAGGCAGACGGTCACTCCACCGCCGTGGGAGACGAGGGCGGCTTTGCTCCCGATCTGGGCTCGGATGAGGCGGCCATTCAGTACCTGATCCGCGCCATCGAGGAGGCGGGGTACGATACCGACCGTGTCCGTATCTCGCTGGACGTGGCGGCCTCGGAATGGTACGCGGGAAGCCGCGCCGAGAAAGGGGGGCGTACCGAAAAGGGGGAGGTCTACACCCTGCCCAAATGCGGGGAGACCCTGACCCGCTCCGCCCTCATTGAGAAGTGGGCGGGCTTTTGCGACCGCTTCCCCATCCTCTCCATTGAGGATGGGCTGGATCAGTCGGATTTCACGGGCTGGGCGGAGATGACCGCAAGACTGGGTAACAGGGTCAAGCTGGTGGGAGACGATCTCTTCGTCACCAACACGGCGCGGCTGAAGGAGGGCATCGCCGCGGGGGCGGGGAACTCCATCCTCATCAAGCCCAACCAGATCGGTACTCTTTCTGAAACCCTGGAAGTCATTCGTGTGGCCAAGGAGGCGGGCTACGGCTTCATCCTCTCCCACCGCTCGGGGGAGACCGAGGACACCACCATCGCCGACATCGCCGTGGCCACGGGTGCCCCCCTCATCAAGTCGGGCGCGCCCTGCCGTACCGAGCGGGTGGCGAAATACAATCGGTTGCTCCGCATTGAGGCTTCGCTGGGAAAGAGCGAGGTCTGCGGGTGCTCGTAAGACAGCAAAAAGGATGGCTCACGCATGGTGGGTCATCCTTTTTGGGTTGTTGAGGATAGGTGTAAATTGTGGTTTATCGTTCCGATAAACCACAATAGTGAAATACGCCTGCGGCGTGTGAAATGCACCGCAAGCGGTGCGTGAAATTTGCGCTGCGCGCAAGTGAAATCCGCCCTACGGGCGAGTGAAGGAAGAAACCCTACGGGTTTCTTTTTTCAAGTCAAAATGAAGAAATCCGAAGGATTTCCTCCACAACTCGCCCAAAGGGCGAATTTCACACGCCGCTTGCGGCGTATTTCACTCGTGCGAAGCACGAATTTCACAATCCCGCAGGGATTATTTCACTTGGGATTGGCGCGTAGCGACAAGCCCAAATTTGAAGCACAATCGACCGTATATCCGTAAGGGCTCACGCCCCGATCTCCTCATCCGAGACCGTTGCTATCTGTCCCAGTGCCTCGCCGTCGCGGATGAGCCGCAATCTCGGAGCTTCGGCGGTGGGGAGAGTGACCGTCAGGGTACAGAGGCTATAGCCCTCAGTGGAGCCGCCCGACCCGTAGGTCAGGTTGATGACGTAGCCGTGCTCCCCCTCCAGCACCTCGGGAGTTGGGGTCAGGGGTTTGCCGCCGTGGGGGTAGTAGACGAGGTAGGTGAAGGCGGTCTTGTCGCCGTCCGTGGATTGGTGACGGAGGGTGTAGACTTCGAACTGCTCGTCGCGGTCGGGCGCGTTGCAGCGGGTCAGCCAATCCCCCGTGACGGTGCCTTCGGGGTAGTCGGCGGTATCCAGATCGGCGCGGAAGAAAAAGGAAGCGTTCACGACCTCCGTATAGGTCTCCTCGGGGAAGGTCTCGCGACCGTCGGCATCCGGACCCGGGACCGAGCAGGCGGAGAGGAGCGTAATCAGGGCAAGAAGCGCCGCCATGAGTACAATTCGATTTTTCACAGGCATATCTCCTTTACAGACCGCATAGGATAGCGCAGATGACCCTATGGCGGCTTTTTTTGTCGTCTGTCCCCATTATACCCGACTTTCAGCCGATATGCAAGCGGAAATTGTGAATTTTCAGACATTCGGAGCGGGAATGTGTCAACCGATTCTCACACGAGCCCCCCGAGGTGCGACAAAGGGCGCGGAGGACATGGAGTATAATGGAGGCGCGGGGATTCAAATTTGGGTTTATAGAAGGGTTTTGCCTATGTACTTTTCTTTCCGTGGCGAAAGAAAAGTACCAAAAGAATCGCCACGTAAGGGAGTCACCCACGGTGCCTCCCTTAAGAAACCCACCACCTGATCTGCGCGACTCTTTCGCCCACAAAGGGACGAAAGAGTCTGATTGCGCGTAGGGTCGCCAAGAACCGAGAGCCCGCACGAACGGCGGAGCGCCGTTCGCGCGGAACTCGCCGCTTGGCTTCTGCCCCAAGTTGCTGTTTATCCTGTCGGGAAAGAAAAACTCAGGGTTGTCACCAAACGGGGGACTCACCGCGCGGCCGTCATTCTGACGGCCGTGCGGCTCCATGGCAAACCGCGACCTGACAGCGTGTCAGCCCATTTGCCCACCGGCAAATGGGCACGCAGATCAGGCGAAAGGATCCGTAAGGAAAGTACCGTGGGTACTTTCCAAGTCGGAGGCCCAGCGGTCTTAGGGAGACAACTCCATGGAACAACTCCTTGGCCCACAGAACGACATGGCTACGATCCGACTCCAAGGAAAGTACCCCCGGTCCTTCCCTTACGGACCCTTTCGCCTGATCTGCGTGCCCATTTGCCGGTGGGCAAATGGGCTGACACGCTGTCAAGTCG
>JAZNUO010000166.1:0-3341 GCA_045592305.1 Eubacteriales bacterium
GGTTCAAGCCACCGTGGGTTACCCATGCAACCTCTGGTGCAAAGCCTTCTACATGATCCTTCTCCTTCTGAAGCAGGGACTCAGGGATGAACATGGGAAGATATACGTTCTCAACCCCTGTCTCCTTAAATCTTGCGTCCAGCTGCTGCTGGATCAGCTCCCAAATAGCATATCCTGCAGGCTTGATTACCATACATCCCTTTACGCTGGTGTAATCAATCAGCTCAGCCTTTTTTACTACGTCTGTATACCACTGGGCGAAATCCACGTCCATGGAGGTGATCTGTTCTACGAATTTATCCTTTGCCATAACAATTTTCAACCTTTCTCGGGTAAAATATCAATAGATAATTTATTATAACCCATGTGGGCGGATTTGTCAAGGGGAATGGGGGATTTTTCGCAAAAAAGCCGTGAAATCTGCTTCCCGGGATATTCTCAAAAAAAGACCGCGACTGTTTTGTTAGCCGCGGCTTTTCATATAGGGGAGCGGATCAAACCGTCACCGTATCTCGCTCTGTTTGGGATGCGGCAGCCTGCTTCCGTCTCATCCGCTTCAGCATCCCCAGCAGCATGGGGGTATTGTACCGAAGCGCCACGGTGGGCAGAGCGTTCAGGATGAGATTGATGACCGCCACGGGTAGCCCAATGGTCAGGGCGCAGAGGTTTGGGAGGGTCAGCATCACCAGCAGCCCCAAGGGGTAGCAAAGCCTATGGGTCAGTACCCCCTTGTGGCACTCAATGACGTACTTTTCAATGTAGGCGGGATCGTCGGGAGCCTGTAGCCTTCTTTTGCTGAAGCCGCCGATGCCTCCCAGATCGGGAATATGATCCTTCCAAGCGCGGACACCCAGCTTGAGGTAGAGCTTCTTTTCCCACGCGCTGACACGGTAACGGGGGGAGTCGGCGGGGTAGAGGCGGTCGGGGGTGAGACGGATGACCAGAGCGGCCAGCGCGTCCAGGATGATCTGGAGCACCACGCAAAAGACCACCGCCACCGTAGCGTACAGAGGGGAGGCCGCTCCGCAGGCGATATTGACCCCCGCGATGACGGTCATGGCCGCCCCGATGATGAGTAAGTAGAGCTTCATGCCTGCACGCCCTCGCGGCGGGGACGGCTGTCCTCGCTGTAGACCAGAGGGATCCCGTAGAACTCCTCGTAGACCTTCACCCAGGCCTCGTAGTTCTCCCTCCGCATCTTTTCCTTGCGGGCGGGGAGGGGAAGGGTGGGGTCGGGGTAGATGGCGGGGAGGATATGCACCGTAAAGGCCTGAACGGGGAAGCCGTCGCCGTCCATGGTGTCGGTGTCCTCCATGGTGATGAAGAAGGGGATAACGGGGGTCTTGTTCAGCACCGCCAGAGCGAAAGCGCCCTCCTGCATGGGGCGGGGCTTGCGGTAGTTCCACCACATCCCCTGCTCGGGGTAGATGAGAATGGACTCGCCCCGACCGAGAAGCGTCCGCACCGCGTGGTTGAACTTCTTCATGGTGGCGGTCTGGCCGGACAGGGGCAGGGTGTTGCAGTGCCTCATCATGAGACCGAAGGGCTTGGGGGGATTTGTGTAGTTGCCCTCGCGGATGACCTTGTAGAGCATTTTCCCGTCCACGTGGTCGCGGATGGCGCGCCAGACGGCGTAGTTGTCCCCCACGCTGAAGTGGTTGCAGGTGATGAGCTTGCCCCCCTCTACGGCGGTGAAGTTCTCAATCCCCCGTACCTCCTTGATGACGAGTTGACCGTTTCGGATGAGGCTCTCGAAGAATTTCTCCCCCGCGCGGTTGGCGATGCGGCTCATGATCTTATTTTTCAGCTTCTTGTTGAGGTAATCCACCTTGTCGGGCATGAGGGGGTAGGTCTCGGGGTCATCCTCCACGTCCAGATGCCAGAGCTGCTTTCGTTCCAGCTCGGCGATGCGCTCCAGAAGCAGGAGCTTATGGGCTGATTTTTCCATGCTGTCCTCCTCACTTCTGACTCAACTTGGTCACAAAGGTGTAGTCGGAGTCCACGATCCTCAGAGCGTGCTCCAGAATTTCGGTGGCCATGGCGGCCTTTTCGGCTCTCTCGGCCTCTCCGAAGCTCTCCTTGCGCCGCAGGATCTCCCCGTAGTAGGGGGACTTCTCGGCGTACTTCCAGAAATGCTCCCCGTACATCACGTCGTCATACTGCCAGGGCTTCTTGTAGAGGGCGTAGTGGACGATGTTCAATTCACCCTCGCAGGGCAGGGGCAGAGGCTCCTTGTTCCAGCCGCTGGGGAGAGTCAGGATCCTGCCGTCGCAGAGGTAGTTGAGGTAGGCCTGATCGGGATCCAGCAGGTCGAAATCGTAGCGGGTGATGAGCTCGATGAATTTCTTCTCGATCCGGTGCTTGCGGAACTGCTCCAGATCCACCACCAAAACCCCCGCGTTGATGTAGCCCGAGGGGTCCACGCCCAAGGCCGTCTCGGCGTAGCAGCGGAACTCGGGGGTGGACTGGACGAACATTTCGGGACCCGCGGCGAAGATGTTGCCCTTCAGGTCGGTGTGGTACAGCTCGGAAATATCACCCAGCACCACCAGATCGCAGTCCAGATAGATGATCTTTTTGTACCGAGGGAACATGGAGGCGATGAACAGGCGGTAGTAGGTCACTACCGAGAAGTGGTAGACGTTCTTGAAGCGGGACTGAATGTCCTTGACCTGCTCGGTGATGTCCACGAAGTCAATGGCGAACCCCTCGCGCTCGCCTCGCTTGACGAGGTCGATATGCTCCTGTTTAATGCCGGTATTGAGGATGATGAGGCGGTAGGTATACGCCTTGGATGCGTTATGGATGAGGGAGGAGATGGCGACGTCGAGGTAGGGGACGTACTGATCGTCGGCGGTGAAAAAGATCGGGATCTCCTCACGGGTCGTATCACGGATGTCGTTAGTCATACTTGCGTACCTCCGGAAAGCATTCGGCTCATTATAGCACATTGTTGTTGAAATGTCAACAAATTTTCCAAAATTCGCCCCTATACTGTCGCCCGTGCGAGGGCAACCCGCGGGAGACAGGAGGGAAACCCACGGGAGAATCGGGGAAACCAACGGTAGAATTCCCCCAAAACGCGCGAAAACGGGGCTATTTTTGGGAGAAACACAGGGGATTGGGGTAGAACCGTAAAAAAGCCCCGCGCCGAGGCGATGACACAGGGTCGCGCCGTTTGCGGGGCTGTTCGGGGAGGATAGGGCATCAGGATAGCTCCTCCAGAGCCGCGATCTCCTGCTTGGTCAGAGTTCCGTAGGTGTTCTCGGCGGGCCGAGGGTAGGGCATCAGGATAGCTCCTCCAGAGCCGCGATCTCCTGCTTGGTCAGAGTTCCGTAGGT
>JAZNUO010000167.1:0-10226 GCA_045592305.1 Eubacteriales bacterium
AGCGGATGCGCTCGAAGTTCTTGATGAGTTCGTTGTAGGTGGACATGGCGGGCTCTTTTCTTGGGGGGGTATGGGTTTATTATAGCAAATTTGGGTGGGGGTGTCAAGGGGGATGGAAAAGATGAAGGCGACGGGGTGGGCCGCCTTGTTGGTAATCGCATGACAACTGCTATACGTGCTGAATGGCTCCTACCATCCTCCCACAAATTGAGATCGGCAAACGAATCCGTCAGCACTCATTGATCTTGATGCCAAAGATCGTTTGGCTCCCCGCAAGCTCTCTCCTGATCGTGGATGCCAGCAAAGACCAATTATAGCACAGCTCCCCCGGCACTTCCTTCCCTTTTTTGATGAGATTCTGATCCGAAAGCACCTCATCGGTTACGTAAACGTTCCAGTCCTGTCTTTGCACCAGATTCAGAAAGTTCACGCATACCTTGTCATTGTAAAAATAGTAGCAATTATACGGCCCGTAAAACCATCGCTTTCCGTTTTCATCAACCAGATCACCCAGCTCAAGCTTATCAAACCGAAAGCCATACTCAGTCAACAGAAAAGAGAAATGCTTCATCAGGTTCTTTTCCTCATCACAGCAAATCTCATTCGATCGTCTGTTGAAATAATACGTATCAAATCCGTCACGCCAGAAAATTTGATCCGCCAGCGCAGGCTTGAACAAACGAAAGTGCTTTTCCGTCGAAAAATCATCTTGATGATCGACAAAGCCGGGCTTTCCCTTTACCGCGTCTATTGCTTGAAAAGCCTTTTCCTTTGATGAAAAAACTCCGATTTCTTTTATCTGGTCCCGATCGTCTGATCTGTATTTGTGTATGACCCTATAATAAAACATAGTAGTACCCCGCTTATTGAAAAAACTTTTCACATTGATATTATACGACTTTTTTCTTGGAATTGCAATAGGATCCACAAATTTGTTCAACGGACGTTGGCAAGGAGTCCCACGCCGAGGTATTCGACAAGAAATACTTTCCATTCATATCTCCCGCAAAAGTGCCCACAATAATACCAGAGACGCGACAGGGCGCAAGACACGGCGAGTCCGAGGGACGGCCGCGGCGAGTCCTTCGGGGTCTCGATGATATAGATGCGCAAGTTCCCTGCCGAGTCGTTGGCGTGAAGGTACGCGGTTCCCTTGGCGTGCCGAGTCACGGCGTTCAGGTGGCGGTACTGGCAAGAGTTTTGACGAAAAGGAGTCCATTACCATGGCAAGAAGCAATAAGACCCTCGTTCCCGAGGCAAAGCAGGCACTCAACCAGTTCAAGATGGAGGCCGCAAGCGAGGTCGGCGTTAACCTGAATCAGGGCTACAACGGCGACCTGACCTCCCGTCAGGCAGGCTCTATCGGTGGGCAGATGGTCAAGAAGATGATCCAGTCCTACGAGAACGGTCTGGCCGGCAAGAACCAGAACCAGTAAGCTCTACCCTCCCGCAGGCTCCCGCTTCGGCGGGGGCTTGTTTTTGGTGAGGCGGGGCTTTTTTAGATGTTGAGATTTTCTTTGGTGAATTTAGTCAATCCTCTTTACACGGAACGAAAAATGTGGTATAATAATCCTAAACGAGGTGGGGTATTGCGCCCTACGCTGAAAGGAGTTTCACCATGGCAAGCAAGATCAAGGACGAAAAGCTGGATTTCCTGTTTCAAGCCATCCTGACGCTCGAAACTGTTGAGGATTGCTACAGCTTTTTTGAGGACCTGTGCACGGTTTCCGAGCTACAGGAGATGTCCCGCCGCATGCAGGCCGCCCGTATGCTGCGCGCCAACGCCGTGTACGCCGACATCGCCGCCCGGACGGGGCTGAGCACCGCCACCATCAGCCGTGTCAACCGTTGCCTCAAGTACGGCAGTGACGGCTACAACAAGGCCCTCGACAATCTGGAAGCCAACCGCCACCCCGGGCTGACCGACCGCCGCCGCTCCTGATTTTGCGGTGGGGCACAGCCCCGCACCAACCACGAAACACCTATGTATGACGGATACCGCGCCATCGCCTCCGCCTACGACCGATTCAACGCCGACATGGACTACGGGCGGTGGAGTGATTTTATCGAGGCCTGCTTCGAAAGATTTCTCCCCGCCAAGCCCGAGATCGTGCTGGATCTGGCCTGCGGCACGGGGCGCATGACCTTCCCGCTGGCCGATCGCGGGTATGATATGATCGGCATTGACGGCAGTTCTGACATGCTGGCCGAGGCCTGCGACAAGAACAATGACCGCACCGACCGCCTCTTTGAGGAGGCCTGCGAGAAATTGGGTCTTGATCCCGACGGCATCCTTCCTTCGGAAGGGGACACCGACGCCGCCATGGCGGAGCTTGCGGAGCACCACGCGCCCCTTTTCCTGCAGCAGGATATGCGGGACTTCGAGCTGTACGGCACCGTGGACGCCGCGGTGTGCTGCCTCGACAGCCTCAACTACCTTTGCGGTGACGGGGATCTTTTGGCGTGCCTGAAATGTATTCACCTCTACCTCGCCCCCGGGGGGCTTCTGGTCTTTGACGTGAACAGCCCCTACAAGTTTGCCCACATCTACGGAAACAATGCGTATATTCTGGAGGATGAGGACGAGGACGGTCGAGCCGTATTCTGCGGCTGGCAGAACGAATATGACCCCGAGAGCCATCTCTGCAAGTTCTACCTGTCCCTCTTTGCCGAGGGGGAGGACGGTACCTATACCCGCTCCGACGAGGAGCAGACCGAGCGTTGCTTTGACGAGGCGGAGTTGTGTGCCGCCCTGGACGAGGCGGGGTTCGATCTTTGCGGAATGTATGCCGACTTTGATTTCTCGCCTGTGACCGAGACCACCGAGAGATGGTATGTGGTGGCGAGAACGAGGAAGCGGGGGGATTGGTATCTCTGCGCTGACTTGGGCTGACCGTCTCAAAGGAGGCTCTTATGAAGAAATTTTGGATTGTTTTCCTCTGCCTTCTCACCATTCTTTGCTCTGCGGGCTGTGAGGCTCTGGGCAACCGCGCTACCCTTGGGGGTACGGTGGTCGAGATCTACGATGCTTCCCTTTTGGTGGAGACCGAGATCGGTCCCTGCGTGGTATACCTGCCCGAGGAAGTGACCCAAGGTGAGCTGGGGCTTGCCGTTGGGGACACCGTGGAGATCGTCCACAGCGGGGAGATCGCCGAGAGCTACCCCATGCAGATCCATCACGTTTACGCCATCAAGCGGGTGGAGACTACGAAAACCGAAAACTAAAAGGCACCTCTAAAAACTCATATACAGAAAGCGAAACACCATGAGCAAGAACACCATTCTCCGCGCCATGACGAGGGACGGCAGCGCGCGGGTACACGTCATTCGTTCCACCGAGATGGTCAATCAGGCCATTGAGTATCACAAGCCCTCCCCCACCGCTACGGCGGCTCTGGGGCGAGTCCTCACTGTCACCTCCATGATGGGGTGTATGCTGGGCGAAGAGACCGACTCCATCACCGTGTCCTTTGAGGGCGACGGACCCGCGGGGCGTATTCTCGCGGTCAGCGACTGGATCGGCAACGTCCGCGGCTACATCCGGAATCCCGCCGCCGATCTGCCCCTCAAATCCAACGGCAAGCTGGACGTGGGGGGGCTTGTGGGTGGCGGCACCGTCAATGTCATCAAGGATCTGGGCGGTGAGATCCCCGAGAGCGGCTCGGTGGCTCTGACCAGCGGTGAGATCGCTGAGGACATCACCACCTACTACGCCGAGAGCGAGCAGGTGCCCACCCTCTGCGCCTTGGGGGTTCTGGTGGACACCGACCATTCCTGCCGCGCCGCGGGAGGCATTCTGATTCAGCTCCTTCCCTTCGCCGACGAGCAGACCATCGACCTTCTGGAGCGCAACGCCGCCGATCTGGTGCATCTGTCCTCCATGATCGATAAGGGCATGGACAATCAGGCCATCATGGACGTTGCTCTGCGGGATATTCCCTACGATATCTTCGACGAGCTGGAGGTGGACTACAGGTGCAACTGCTCCAAGGGCAAGATGGATGCCGTGATGGCTTCTCTGGGCAGAAAGCAGGTAGAGGGTCTGCTTTCCGAGCAGGTCGCCGAGGGCAAGCCAGAGGAGCTGGAGATCGTCTGTCGGTTCTGCAACACCCGCTACACCTACTCCAAGGAGGAGCTGGCGGGGATGGACTACGCCAAGGAGTAATTCGGATATAAGATACAGGGATACGAGATACAAGATATTCTTGCGCCGTATCTCTGTATCTTGTATCATATATCTTGTATCTTTGTATTTTACACCCACTGAAAGGAATTTCCCATGTCCCACATCTACACCTCCGTGGATCAGCTCATCGGTCACACCCCCCTTCTGGAGCTGACTCACATTGAAAAAGAATACGATCTTCCCGCCCGTCTCATCGCAAAAGTGGAGTCCTTCAACCCCGCAGGATCGGTGAAGGACAGGGTGGCTCTGTCCATGATCGAGACCGCCGAGGCCGAGGGCAAGCTGAAGCCGGGTTCGGTGATCATCGAGCCTACCTCGGGCAATACGGGCATCGGGCTTTGCGCCGTGGCCGCCGCCAGAGGCTACCGCGCCATCATCGTCATGCCCGACACCATGTCGGTGGAGCGCGTGAAGCTCATGAGGGCTTACGGTGCGGAGCTGATCCTCACCGACGGCGCGGGGGGTATGGCCGCCGCCATCGCCAAGGCTGACGAGCTGGCTCGTGAGATTCCGAACGCCATCGTGGCGGGGCAGTTTATCAATCCCGCCAACCCCGCCGCCCACGAGTCTACCACGGGTCCCGAGATCTGGACGGACACCGACGGTGAGGTGGACATTTTTGTCTGCGGCGTGGGTACGGGCGGTACCATCACGGGCACAGGACGCTACCTAAAGACGCAGAAGCCCGACCTCAAGGTCATCGGCATGGAGCCCGCGGGCTCGGCGGTGCTGTCGGGGGGCAAGGCGGGTCCTCACGGGCTTCAGGGCATCGGCGCGGGATTCGTGCCCGCGGTGCTGGACGTGGGGGTCATGGATGAGGTCGTGACCGTCACCGAGGAGGAGGCCTACGCCGCGGGACGGCTTCTGGCTCGCCGCGAGGGTATTCTGGCGGGGATTTCCTCGGGGGCGGCGTTGCACGCGGCCATTCAGGTGGCGGCACGACCCGATAACGCGGGCAAGACCGTGGTGGTGTTGCTTCCCGATACGGGAGATCGGTATTTGTCCACGCCGCTGTTTGCGGAGTGACCGGTCATAATAAAGGGCGATAAATTGGGGTTTAACGGTGAGATACAAAGATACAAGATACGAGATACAAGATATGCGAAAGCCATACAGAGACTCGCGTTTTCTATCTTGCATCTTGTATCGGCCGAGCTTGCTCGGCGCGTATCTTGTATCTCTTCGATAAACCCCAATTTGAAGTTTCCCATCGGTATCCTCTCCCAGCATTGACAAAATTTTCTCAATCTACTTGCAAAACCCCGCAAAACATGGTATAATAAAGGCAGGAAAAGCATATTCTTGCTTGATAACCCCCACGAAGGAGGCTTGAGACTATGAAAAAGCGTGTCATCACCATCAGCCGTCAGTTCGGTAGCGGCGGACACTCCATCGCCAAGGCGGTTGCCGAGCGTATGGGCATCGCCTTTTACGACAACCAGCTCATTACCGAGGTCGCCCGTCAGAGCGGTCTTTCGGAGGAGTTCATCCGCGAGAACGAGGAGTACGCCTCCCATTCCAGCAGCTTCCTGTATCAGCTCGCCATGAGCACCGCGGGGACCTACGGCTACCCCTCGGTCTACCAGAAGCTCTACGAGGCTCAAACCAAGGTCATTCAGGATATTGCCGCGGGAGAGCCCTGCATCATTGTGGGACGGTGCGCCGACTACATTCTCCGCGACCGCGCTGACTGTCTCCACGTCTACATCCACGCCGACAATGAACACCGCGCCAAGCGGATTCTGGAAAAGTACGGCACCACCGACAAGACCATTTCCCAGCGCATCAAGGACAAGGACAACCGCAGACGGAATTACTACCGCTTCCACACCGACCGCGAGTGGGGTGTGGCGGCAAACTACCACTTGGCTCTCGACAGCGGTATGCTGGGGGAGGAGCTTTGTGTGGAGCTGATCTGCAAAGCGATGGGGCAATAATGATTCCCTGTGCATAAAAAAGGAAAGTCTCATGAAATTCAACCGAAGGCGCGTCATTATTCCGGCTTACTGCAACCGCTATCTGTTTCCCTTCCTTGCCTTGTTTGTACCCATTCTGCCCATATAGAGAAATTCACCCACGGTTTTTGTGCCGTGGGTGATTCTTTGTATTTCATGATCGCGCAGCCCCAGCGGGAGCGCAAGGGGAGCCCCGATTTTTTCTTCCCTTTTGCATAAATTTCGGCAACTTTTTTGCCTGAAAATGGTGAATACACTTGACATTCTCCCCCAAATCCTTTATAATAGTAAATAGCGCGCACCGCGCCTTATTTTCCCGCCTGCTGTGGCGGAAAGGAGACTGTATGATCTACGATAAGAACCGAAAAGCCCCCTCCTTGGACAGAGAGCTTTTCAAAAACCCCACCGCCGAGTACCGCGGTACCCCCTTCTGGGCATGGAACTGCGACCTACAGAAGGACGAGCTTTGCCGCCAGATCGACGTTTTCAAGGAAATGGGTCTGGGCGGCTTCCATATCCATTGCCGCGACGGTATGTCCACCACCTACCTCTCCGACGGCTTCATGGGTCTGGTCAAGGCCTGTACCGATCACGCCAAGGAGAACGAGATGCTGGCTTGGCTCTACGACGAGGACAAGTGGCCCTCGGGCTTCGGCGGCGGCTACGTCACCAAGGATGACGAGTTCCGTCAGAGATACCTCACCTTTACCTGCGACGAAAACTACGAGGTACGGGACAACGCTGTTCTTATCGCCCGCTTTGACGTGGTGCTGGGTGAGGATAAGTGTCTGGAGTCTTACCGCAAGGTCGCCGAGGGAGACCCCGTTAAGGGTACTCTCTGGACCGTCTGGCGTGAGATCTCGGACAACACCCCTTGGTTCAACAACCAGTCCTACGTGGATACCCTCAACAAGAAGGCCATTGACCGCTTCATCGAGGTGACTCACGAGCGTTACCTGGAAACCGTGGGGGATGAGTTCGGCAAGACCATTCCCGCCATCTTTACCGATGAGCCTCAGTTCATGCGCAAGGGCACTCTGGCCTTTGCCGACAGCCGTCAGAACGTTCACCTGCCTTGGACCGATGACTTTGAGGACACCTTCAAGGCCGCCTACGGTGAGTCTCTCATCGATCATCTGCCCGAGCTTCTGTGGGATCTGCCCTGCGGTGAGATCTCCCTGACCCGCTACCACTACCACGACCACATCTCCGAGCGGTTCGCCGAGGCCTTCGCCGACAACTGCGGCGACTGGTGTAAAGCTCACGGCATTGAGCTGACGGGTCACATGATGGAGGAGCCTACCCTCCACTCCCAGACCGCCGCCATCGGTGACTGTATGCGCTCCTACCGCGGCTTCGGTATCCCCGGCATCGATATGCTCTGCGCTCGCTTTGAGTTCACCACCGCCAAGCAGTGTCAGTCGGCTGTGCACCAGTACGGTCGCCCCGGCGTGATGAGTGAACTGTACGGTGTGACGGGTTGGGACTTCGATTTCCGCGGTCACAAGCTGCACGGCGACTGGCAGGCCGCGCTGGGCGTGACGGTTCGTGTTCAGCACCTCTCTTGGGTCTCCATGAAGGGCACCGCCAAGCGCGACTACCCCGCCTCCATCTCTTACCAGTCTCCTTGGTACAAGGAATATTCCTACGTAGAGGATCACTTCGGTCGCGTGGGCACCGCTCTGACCCGCGGTACGCCTGTGGTCAAGGTGGCGGTCGTCCATCCCGTGGAGAGTTATTGGATCCACTGGGGTCCCAACGAGCAGACCCAGCTCGTCCGCGACAAGCTCAACGGCAACTTCGAGAACGTCACCGAGTGGCTCCTGCGCGGTAACATCGACTTCGACTACATCTGCGAGTCCACCTTCCCCGTTCAGTGCGAGAAGGGCGGCGCACCCCTTCAGGTGGGCGAGATGGCCTATGACGTGGTCATCGTCCCCGAGTGCGAGACCCTGCGCTCCACCACCCTTGACCGTCTGGAGGCCTTCCAGGCTGCCGGCGGTAAGCTGGTATTCATGGGGGATGCGCCCAAGTACGAGGATGCCAAGCCCTCCGCCAGAGGTAAGGCTCTCTTTGACAAGTCCCGCCGCATCGCCTTCAGCCTCGGCGCGCTTCTGGAGGAGCTCTACGAGGATCGCACCGTGGAGATCCGCAACTTCAACGGCGCATACACCACCAATCTGATCCATCAGGTCAGACGGGATACCGACGGTCTGTGGCTCTTCATCTCCCACTGCGCCGAGCCCTACAACAAGGACATCAGCCGCAAAATGGGCATTCACGTCTACGTGAAGGGCAAGTACAAGCCCGAGCTGTGGGATACCCTGACGGGTGAAGTGAAGCCCGTCGGCTACGACAACCGCGACGGCAAGACCCACATCGTCATGAATCTCTATGACTATGACTCCGCTCTCCTGTTCCTGCGGGATACCGAGGAGGACAGCAGCTACCAGCCCGCCGAGGTGGTCGCGCCTACCCCCATCGCGGTCAGACCCCTGACCGACTGCGGCGCAGAGCTCGATACCTCCGCTCCCGTGGCCGACATTCCCTTGACGGTTCCCTACACCCTCTCCGAGCCCAACGTCCTGCTTCTGGACATGGCGCGGTACGCATTGGATGATGAGGCGCTGAATCCCACCGAGGAGATTCTGCGCGTCGATGCCGATGTCCGCCGCCGTCTGGGCTTCCCTGCCGAGAAGGCTCAGCCTTGGGTCATGGAGGACAATCCCCCCGAGCATACCGTGACAATGGAGTTCACGGTGCACAGTGAAATCGACTACGAAAACCCCTACCTCGCGCTGGAGGATGCCGACATCGCCACCATCAAGTGGAACGGCGAGACCGTTACCGCCCAGCCCGACGGGTATTACGTGGATCTCTCCATTCAGAAGGTGGCTCTGCCTCCTCTCCGTAAGGGCGAGAACACCCTGACCGTCACCATTCCCTTCGCCGTGCGCTCCAACTGCGAGGCCATGTACCTGCTGGGTAACTTCGGTGTCCGCGTAGCGGGTCGCCTCCTGACCGTGACCGAGCTGCCCAAGACCGTGGGCTTCTCGGATCTGTCCTACCAGGGTATGCCCTTCTACGGCGGCGCTATCTCCTACCACATCCCCGTGGTCTGCGACAGCGACTGGGAGGCTATGGTGAGAATTCCCCACTACACCGCCGCGGTCAACACCGTGGAGGTGGACGGCGAGAAGCGCGCCATCGTCGCTTACCCCCCCTACAAGGGCGACATCGGGGTCATTCCCGCGGGCAAGCACGAGATCACCGTCACAGCCTACATCACCCGCCGCAACTGCTTCGGTGACGTCCACGATGCCGACGAGAAGCTGGCATGGCAGGGTCCCTCCGCATGGGTCACCAAGGGCTCGTCCTGGACCTATGAGTACAGACTCCGCAGAACGGGTGTGCTGACGACGCCTATCATCTTCAAGAAGGGTTGATCCCCTCATAATTTGAGCCACCTCGCGGGTTGCGGGGTGGCTCTTTCTCTTTTGTATAGTCAAACAGCACCCACCGAGGTGAGTGCTGTGGATGCGCCGAGGGTTGATATGGAGGCTTGCCGACCAATGGGGCGCGGTCAGCCGCGGCTTTATTTCATAAACAGGCACATGATCCCCGCGACCATGGCGGCGATCAGGGGGTTGAGCAGGATGGTGCTGAGCCATTTCATCACCATGGTCTTGGGGGGAATATAGGGCTTCAGGTCTTCTGTGCCCGGTATTTCCCACGCCTTGGTCTTTCCGACCCAGTACCAATCGATGAAGAAGCGGTCAAACAGTCCTTGGATCCACAAAATGATGGACATTTGCCAGAAGCCGTCCCAAAAGCCCGTGGCGCCGTTGATGCCGTACACCATCAGGGGAGGCAGAATGAACAGGGGGAGGAACATGGCGACGGAGGCAAGGACGTAGTTTCGGCGGATGCGCTTTTTGGTGGTCAGACCCAGCTCCACCACCCGCTCCTGAACATCCTTTTCATACAGCAGGACCAATCCGACGGGGCCGTTGGCGATGCCGACCACGCACACGATCAGGAGGACGAAGCACATCACGAGGCCTTCAGCAGCAAGAATCATAGGG
>JAZNUO010000168.1:0-4416 GCA_045592305.1 Eubacteriales bacterium
AGAAAGAACGCTACGACCGGATGGCTGTAGCGTTCTTTCATTTTTGTTTCGTTCATTTTAACCGCCAAGATACGCCTTCTTGACCATCTCACTGGCCGCCAGCTCGGCACCGGTGCCCGACAGGACGATGCTGCCGTTCTCCAGCACGTAAGCGCGGTCCGAGATGGCCAGGGACTTGCCCGCGTTCTGCTCCACCAGAAGGACGGTGGTGCCGTCGCGGTTGATGTCCTTGATGATCTCAAAGACCTGATCCACGAGGAGGGGGGACAGACCCATGGAGGGCTCGTCCAGCATGAGGAGCTTGGGGTGGCTCATGATGGCGCGGCCCATGGCCAGCATCTGCTGCTCGCCGCCCGACAGAGTCCCCGCGATCTGGTTCTTGCGCTCGTGGAGGCGGGGGAAGCGGGTGTAGATGGCGTCCAAATCGTTCTTGAAGCCCGACTTGTCCCCTGTGGAGTACGCGCCCATGAGCAGGTTCTCGTAGACCGTCAGCTCCTGGAAAATGCGGCGACCCTCGGGGACCTGGGTCATACCGAGGTGGACGATTTTGTGGCAGGGGGTCTTGGTAATATCGTGACCGTCGAAGGTGATGCTGCCGCCCCGCTTGGGAATGAGTCCCACCACGCTCTGCATGGTGGTGGTCTTGCCCGCGCCGTTGGCACCGATCAGGGTGACGATCTCGCCTTGGTTGACCTCAAAGCTGATGCCCTTGAGGGCGCAGATCACGCCGTAGTAAACTTCCAGATTCTTAACTTCCAGCATTGCCATGGTCTTACCCTCCGATATAGGCCTTGATGACCTCGGGGTCGTTCAAGGCGGTCTTGGTGTCGCCCTCGGCCAGAACCGTACCGAAATTCAGCACCGTGATCTCGTCGCAGAGCCCCGCCACGAACTTCATATCGTGCTCGATGAGCAGGATCGTCATGTCGAAGTTGTCGCGGATGAAGCGGATGGTCTTGACCAGGTCCTCGGTCTCGTGGGGGTTCATGCCCGCCGCGGGCTCGTCCAGCAGCAGGAGCTTGGGGTTTGTGGCCAGGGCACGGGCGATCTCCAGCTTTCTCTGCTTACCGTAGGGCAGGTTACAAGCCAGATTGTTGCGCTCCTCCTCCAGATCGAAGATGCGGAGCAGCTCCTTGGCGCGCTCCCGCATAGCCTTCTCCACCTTGAAGTGGCGGGGCAGGCGGAGGATGGTCTCCAGGACCGAGCACTTGAACTCGGGCTGGTCGTGGAGTCCCACCATGACGTTGCGCACCACGGTCATGTTGTTGAACAGACGGATGTTCTGGAAGGTACGGGCGATACCCTTGTGATTGATCTTGTCCTGAGGCAGACCCTTCAGCTCCTCGCCGTCCAGATAGAAGGTACCGGCTGTGGGCTTGTAGACTCCCGTCAGGAGGTTGAAAACCGTGGTCTTACCCGCGCCGTTGGGGCCGATGAGACCGTAGATCTGATTCTTTTTGATGCGGATATTGACGTTCTGGGCGGCCTTCAGACCACCGAAGGAGATACCCAGATCCTTGGTTTCGAGAATATAGTCAGCCATCAGTCATCCCCTCCGTTTCCTGTATTTCCCTTGATCTCGGGGGGCACCACGTCAATGGACAGGACCTCGTTCATCTCGATTTTGGTGGGCACCACATCCCACTTGGCCTCATCGTCGGTTCGTCCCGCGGGATCGTGCTTGTGACGGATGAGCTTCTTCCACAGAACACGCAGGTTGTAGCGGTCGCGGAAGCTCTTGAGGGCGGGGGCGTTGTTGTAGACCACGATGACAATGAGGATCAGGGCGTAGAGCAGATTCTGCAGAACCGCCAGATCCCCCGTCAGGACGGTGGCCAGCTTGGTGTTGAGGAAGGTAATGAGAGCCGCGGCAATGATGGAGCCGTTGATGCTGCCCATACCGCCCAGCACCACCATGACCAGAATCTCGATGGAGTAGTTGTAGCCGAACTTGGCGCTCTGGACGGTGTAGTTGCTGAAGCTGTACAAAACACCCGCGATGCCCGCGAAGGTGGCGGACAGGGTGAAGGCCAACAGCTTGTACTTGGTGACGTTGATGCCGCTGGCGCGGGCTGCGATCTCGTTGTCGCGGATGGCGGTGACGGCGCGGCCGTGCTTGGAGCGGATGAAGTTCTGCACCACGGCCAGGGTAATCAGCACCAGCACGAAGGCGATGATGAAGAGGTATTTCTTGTCAAAGCGAGGGGTAGGCAGACCCAAAGCACCGCCGAAGGTCTCGTCCGAGGTGTTCTGGAACAGGGACTTGACGATCTCGCCGAAGGCCAGAGTCACGATGGCCAGATAGTCACCGCGAAGCCGCAGGGCAGGGATACCGATGATGATACCGCAGACAGCGGCCACACCGCCGCCTACCAGCAGGGCGATCAGGAAGGTGGGAAGTCCGTTGCCCAGAGAATCCTCCAGGAGAGCCGCGACCTTACCGCCCAGATACGCACCCACGCACATAAAGCCCGCGTGGCCCAGGGAAAGCTCACCGAGGAAGCCCACCACCAGAGACAGGGACACCGCCAGAATGATGCTGATGGCGATCTTTTCCAGCAAAAACAGCAGAGAGCTGTCCAGGCGACCGCCCGTCATGGTGATGACAGACAGCACCGCGGTGAGGATGCCGATGACGATATAGTTGATATAGTGGTTGAGCTTGAATTTCTTGAGCATCATACCTTCTCCCTCCGTTTCTTGCCGAGGAAGCCCGTGGGGCGGACCAGCAGAATGATGATGAGGATGGAGAACTCAATGGCATCGGTGTAGGGGGCGATGGCGGTGATCTTGTAGGAGATGCACTCCACCATACCCAGAAGGATACCGCCCAGCATGGCACCGGGGATGGAGCCGATACCGCCAATGACGGCGGCGGGGAAGGCCTTGATACCGGGCATGGCACCCAGTGTCGAGGAGATACTGGGGGCTTTGAGCAGGTAGAAAAGACCCGCCAGAGCCGCGAGGGCCGAGCCGATGGCGAAGGTGATGGTGATGATGCCGTTGACGTTGATGCCCATGAGCTGGGCGGCACCCTTGTCCTCGGAGACGGCGATCATGGCGCGCCCGAGGCGGGTGTACTTGATGAACAGGGTCAGTGCGGCCATGACCACCACGGTGACACCCAGGGTCACGAGAGCCGACACCTGCATGGGAACCCCCAGAACCGTGACCGAGCCGAAATCGTAGACCGTGACCATCTTATTGGCCGAGCCGAAGATGATCTGGGCAAGGCTCTGGAGCAGGTAGCTGACACCGATGGCGGTAATGAGCACCGCCAAAGGGGAGGCTCCGCGCAGGGGCTTGTAGGCCACCTTCTCGATGAGGATACCCAGCAGGACACAGCCCACCACCGCCATAAAGATGGCCAGCAGAGGGTTGTTCAGGGCCATGAACACGTAGATGATATAGCCGCCGACCATGATGATGTCACCGTGGGCAAAGTTCAGCATCTTGGCGATGCCGTAGACCATGGTGTAGCCCAGAGCGATCATGGCGTAGATGCCGCCCAGACTCAGGCCGTTGATCAGTGTGGATAAAAACAGTTCCATAATTCTTCCTTACAGGGGAGTTTTGCGGGCGAAACCACCCAAAACAAACTCCGCAATAAAAAGCCATAACTGCATATACCGACTCCGCGGGTTTGCGGGCCGATATATGCAGCTATTCTGTTTGATTGTGCGTTATGGGCCGACGGGCTTACTCAGCCTGGTTGGCCTCCTTGATGACGTACTGGATCGCGCCCTTGTTGACGTAGCCGGTGGTCTCCCACTTGATGTTCTCACCGGTGACACCCTTGGCCAGGGTGTAGCCGCCATTGAACTGCTCCTTGAGGATCTCGCAGAGGTCGGAGGCGCTGATGGTCACGGGGATATCCTTCCCCTCGTCCACGGCCTTCTTCATAGCGCCGTAGATGGCGTACACGCAGTCGTAGGCGGACGCGCCGAACTGGTTCAGGGTGTCGGCACCGAAGCGGGCCACGTACTTGTCGATGAACTCCTTGGCCATACCGTCGGTTGCCTTGGAGTTGAAGTGAGACAGCATAGTGACCTTCTGGGGGATGGCGGTGATGTCGAAGCCGTCAATGTTGTCGATGCCGTCGAAGCCGTCGCAGCCGTAGTAGACAGCATCCTTGGCCAGAATGTCCTTGGCCTGGGTCATGAACAGGGAGGCGGGGGTGTAGTAGGTGGGCATGAAGATGAAGCCGCAGTTCTTCAGGGTGTCGATCTGGGTGGAGAAGTCCGAGGTGTTGGCATCGGTGAAGTTGGTCTCGATCACGGTCACGGACGCATCCAGATTGGCCTTGAACTGATCGTAGATGCCCTTGGAGTAGGCCTCATCGGACTTGTAGAAGGCGCCGATGGTCTGGCCGGCAAAGTTCTGGTTGATGAAGTCAGCTGCGACCTTACCCTGGTT
>JAZNUO010000169.1:0-2978 GCA_045592305.1 Eubacteriales bacterium
GTCACGCCCCAAGGGCGTCCCCCCTTCCCTTACAAGGGAAGGCTTTCAACGCGAAAACCCAACAGACCGCCAAACCCAAATTTGTAATTTCCCCAGCTTCCCCCATCCATGAAAGATTCCCCCGAAAAATTTCGTCATATATAGTGAACCCCATATCCTGAAAGGAGATTCTTATGACCGTTTTCCTTGAGCTTCTGAAAGCCCTCCTCTACGGCATCGTGGAGGGCATCACCGAGTGGCTTCCCGTTTCCTCCACGGGCCACCTCATCCTTTTGGGCGAGCTCTGCCCTCTGGAGGTCTCCCCCGCCTTCTCCGAGATGTTCGACGTGGTCATCCAGCTTGGGGCGATACTGGCCGTGATCGTCCTCTTTTTCCGCAAGCTCAACCCCTTCGCCCTCTCCAAGTCCCCGTTCGAGAAAAAGAACACGTGGGGACTGTGGATTCGGGTCTGCGTGGCGGTGATCCCCTCCGCCGCCGTGGGCGTTTTGCTGGACGATTGGCTGGACGAGCATCTGTACAACTACGTCACCGTCGCCGTGGCTCTGGTGGTCTACGGTATCCTCTTCATCCTCATCGAAAGGCTCAAGCCTGCGGACAAAGCGAAGGTCACTGCCGTGGAGAGCATCGACTACAAGCTGGCTTTTTTCATCGGTGCCTTCCAGATGCTGGCGCTGATCCCCGGTACTTCCCGCTCGGGCTCCACCATTCTGGGTGCCATGCTCTTGGGCTGTACCCGCTCCGCCGCCGCCGAGTTCTCCTTCTTCATGGCCATTCCCACCATGCTGGGGGCGAGTCTCCTGAAAGTAGTCAAGCTCTTCGCCGAGGGCGTGACCGTCACCGCGCTGGAGTGGGGCATCCTCACCGTGGGGTGCGTGTCCGCCTTTATCGTCTCCCTCGCCGCCATCCGCTTCCTCATGGACTTCGTCAAGAAGCACAGCTTCGCCTCCTTCGGCTGGTACCGCATCGTGCTGGGGGCGTTTGTGATCGGGTACTTCTTGGTATTCGGACGGTAATAAAGGATACAAGATACACCGAGCAAGCTCGGGAGATACAAGATACAAGATATGCGCTCACCGTAATCTATCTTGTATCGTATCTCTGTATCTTGTAACTCGAAAGGAAAACGCCATGTCAAACAAAGATAAACTTCTTGTCCCCTACCCCGTGGTGGTAGAGGGCAAATACGATAAGATCCGCCTCTCCAATATCATCGATGCCCAAATCATTGTCACCGACGGCTTCGGGGTGTTCCGCAAAGAGGAAAAGCGGCTCCTCCTCCGCAGACTGGCCGCCGCCTCCCCCCTCATTATCCTCACCGACAGCGACGGCGGCGGGCAGATCATCCGCTCCCACCTGTCGGGGATGCTCCCCAAGGATAAGATCATCCCCCTCTACATCCCCCGGATCAAGGGCACGGAAAAGCGCAAGGACAAGCCCTCGGCGGCGGGGACTCTCGGCGTGGAGGGCATGGAGGATTCCCTCCTCTACGATCTGTTCCTACCCTACGCAAAGACCGATGCCGATCCCCTGACCCGCGCCGCCGAGAATCCCCTGTCCAAGGTAGACTTCTTCGAGGACGGGCTGACGGGCGGGGCGAACAGCACGGTAAAGCGGGACGAGCTGGCGCAAAAGGTTGGGTTGCCCGCGGGTATGAGTGCGAATGCCCTGCTGGAGGCGCTGAAGCTGCTTGTCACCTATGAGGAATACCTCGCCCTTGTGGAGAGAACAAAGAAATAACGAAAACGGAGCGTTCCCACGTGGGTTCGCTCCGTTTTATTTGGTTCAGGTGGGGTCAATCCCCATTATTCATGCGGAACTGCAAGCTATACAGCTCGGCGTACATCCCGCCGTTCGCCATGAGCTTTTCATGGTCCCCCTGCTCCACAATGCGCCCGTCCGCGATCACCGCGATCTCGTCGGCGTGCTTGATGGTGGAGAGGCGGTGCGCCACCACGATGGTGGTACGGCCCTTGCACAGCTCGTCCAGAGCCTGCTGGATCAAAATCTCGGTGGTGTTGTCCAGTGCCGAGGTGGCCTCGTCCAGAATGAGGATGGGGGGATTCTTCAAGAACACGCGGGCGATGGACAGTCTTTGCTTCTGACCGCCCGAAAGCCGCACGCCCCGCTCGCCGATGACCGTCTCGTAGCCGTTCTCCAGCGTCATGATGTAATCGTGAATATTCGCCCGCTTGGCGGCCTCGATGACCTCCTCCTCGGTGGCATCCAACCGACCGTAGAGGATGTTGTCGCGGATGGATGCGTTGAACAGGTAAATGTCCTGCTGGACGATACCGATGTTGCGGCGCACCGAGGCCATAGTCACGGTGTGCAACTCCTTGCCGTCAATGAAAATTTCACCGTCCACGCAATCGTAGAAGTGGGGGATCAGATGGCAGATGGTGGTCTTACCGCCGCCCGAGGGACCCACCAGGGCGTAGGTCTGGCCCTTCTTGACGTGGAGGGACAGATCGTCCAGCACGGGGTTGCTGTCCTCATAGCGGTAGGACACGTGGCGGAACTCAATGTCGCCCTCCACGGTTCCAATATCCACCGCCCCGGGGGTGTCCTCCTCGGGAGCCTGGTCCATGATTTCCACGAAGCGTTCAAAGCCCGTGACACCCGTCTGGTACTGCTCCATGAAGTTGATAAGGGTCATGACGGGGGAAATGAAAAGGTTCACCGACACGATGAAGGCGGAATAGTCACCGAAATCGATGGAGCCGTTGTAGAGGAACAGACCGCCCGCAATGAGGATAATGACGTTGAAAATATCGGTGATGAAGGAGGTGCCCGAATGGAACTGACCCATGGCCTTGTAGGCCTTGCGGCGGGCGGATACGAACATCCCGTTGCCCTCCTCGAACTTCTCCTCCTCCTTGTCGGAGTTGGTGAAGGCCTTGGTCACGCGGATGCCCGAGATACTGCTCTCCAGAGAGGCGTTGATCTGGGCGGTGGAGACGCGGCTCTCCATGAAGGCG
>JAZNUO010000170.1:0-3909 GCA_045592305.1 Eubacteriales bacterium
GTCCGCGCGGAACTCGCCGCTTTGCTTCTGCCCTAAGTTGCTGTTGATCCTGTTAAACTCAGGGGTAACTATTCAGCCGACCTTCAAATTGCAGTTTATCGGGCAGGGGCGAGGGGAACGCAAAAGGGAAACTTCTTGAAAGAAGTTTCCCTTTGGACACCCTTCAAGAACTTTCAAAAAAGTATTATTTACAATGATTTATTAAAAGTTTTGAAGATTCCAAAGGGACTTTTTCAAAAGTCCCTTTGGCGGGGTGCAGGGGCAGGGCCCCTGCCGATAAACCCAAATTTGAACCTATGAAAGGAGCGCCCGTATGCGCATTCTCATGACAGGCGGCGGCACCGCGGGACACGTCAATCCCGCCCTGGCCATCGCCGCGACCCTCAAGGAAAAGCACCCCGATGCCGAGATTGCCTTTGTGGCGTCCACCCAGCCCCGCGATAAGGCGGTGGATCTGGTGCCCAGAGCGGGGTACCCCCTCCATACCATCCACATCCGCGGTCTGATCTCCCCCTACTGGTCGCCCTCCAACCTCAAGCTCCCCTTCCTGATGGTCAAGTCCCGCAGGGAGGCGGCGAGCCTCATCCGCGCGTTCAAGCCCGACCTCATCGTGGGCACGGGCGGCTTTGCCTGCTGGCCTCTGTGCAGTATGGGCAAGAAAATGGGGGTTCCCACCGTCCTTCACGAATCCAACGCCATTCTCGGCAAGGCGATCAAGCAGATCAAAAACAGCGTGGACCTCATCATGGTCAACTTCGAGGATACCCTCCGCTGTCTGGACGGGATGGGGAAGCACAGCCCCGCCGTTCGGGTGGGAAATCCCATGATGCCCGGCTTTGCCACGGTCTCCCGCTCCGAGGCGCGGAAGGCTCTGGGGCTGGCTCCCCACGAGCTGTATATCCTCTCCTTCGGCGGAAGTCTGGGCGCGGAGTACGTCAACGACGCGGCGGTGAAGCTGGCGGCTGAGCTGACAAGCGAGCCCCACGTAAGGCTCCTACACGCCGCGGGCAAGCGGGAATATGACCGCATCCGCGCTGACTGGAACGCCACTTCTGCGGGGGACTGCGACCGTATGACCCTCACTGACTACATCTACGATATGCCCATCCAAATGGCCGCCGCCGATCTGGTCATTTCCCGAGCGGGAGCTATGTCCATCTCCGAGCTGGCGCTGATGGGGAGAGCCACGGTCTTTATCCCCTCGCCTCACGTGACGGATAACCACCAGTACAAGAACGCCATGGCGCTGGTGAACAGGGGGGCCGCCGTCTGCGTGGAAGAAAAGACCCTGACCGAGGGAACACTTACCGCAAAGGTCAAGTCTCTTCTGAAGGATCCCGCAGGGCGCGCCGAGATGGAGCGGCGGATCCGTGATTTCGCCTGCCCCGACGCGAACGAGCAAATATACGTTCACCTCAAAGGGCTCCTGAAGTCCTGATTCCACCCAAAAATCACCAAAGGATCAAGCCTATGAAAAAGATTCGGATACCCCAACTCCGCAAGCACCGCAGCTTCTCCGAGAAATTCGGAAAAGGCGCGCGCCCCTTCGGGAGCGGGGAAAAGCACACCTCTCCCGATTACGGCTCCCTCCCCCTGCTCATGCTCTGTATGCTGGGGGCGGTTCTTCTTACCGTGGCCATCCTCTTTTTGGGTAAGCTCTGGAAGGTGGAGTCGGTGACTGCCGAGGACGGGCAATACTACACCGCCTCGGTGGTGCTCAACAGCGCGGGGATCGAGACGGGGGACGAGATGCTGGGCTTCGACGGCTTCACGGTGGCAAGGGAGCTGCGAAAAAAGCTCCCCCTGCTGGATAAGGTGACTGTTCGTAAGCACCTGAACGGCTCGGTGACGATCCGCTTTACCGAGGTGGAGTCATTGTACTACACCTGTCACAATCAGAATTACTACATCGTGAACGCCGAGACCCGCGAGGTGCTCTGGGTGTCCGCTAAGCCCGACGAGGCCAGACGGGTGGGGGCTGTGTATCTGGGGCTCCCCGAGTGCGCCCGCGTTCGCGTGGGGGAGGAGCTGACCTTCGTGAATCTGCCCTACGTCCCCGAGACCGACGCTCCCGAGATCGCTACCTACGAGCTGGAGACCGACGAGCCCGAAAAGGAAAACGCCTACGTGTTCGATTTCGTGGAGACCCTCATGGATTCCCCCCTCTCCGAGCGTGCCGTGGGCATGGAGCTGGGGGATCGCTATGACCTCTGGCTGGTACTGCGGGGAGGCATCCGCATCCGCGTGGGCACTATGGACGAGCTGGAACGAAAGCTCTCGGTGGCCGACCGCGCCCTGCGGGATAAGGCCGAGAGCGGCGCGTACCCGAACGGACTGCCCATTCTGGTAGACGTATCGGATCCCGCCCGCATCATCTACCGCGTCTCCCCTGAGATCGAGTTGCCCGACTGGGCGCTGAACCTGCCCACGTAGGCAGGGGCGCGTTTTTGTCGGCGAACCTGTCTTTCCTTACCCCGAACGGGTAGCCCGCAGTGCGCGGACTACCCCTTTTGGGCGTTGAATATGTAAATTTTTCATTAACTTCCGAAAAGCTATTGCAATTTTCGCCAAAAAGATATATTATATAGGTATGGTGTATACTCCTGCCCGAAAGACGGCGGGAAGAGACGCCGCGTAACCCTTGGGCGGGGGTAAATGGCGTCCATATATGTCGAAAAGAATTTTCGGGAGGAAGAAAAAATGACTTTTGAACACGATGATACCTACGAGTCCGGCGTAAATATTAAGGTAATTGGCGTCGGCGGCGGCGGAAATAACGCTGTCAACCGTATGATCACCAGCAACATTAAGGGCGTCGAGTTCGTCGCCATCAACACTGACCGTCAGGTGCTTCGCCGCTCCGACGCTTCCATGCAGCTCGTCATCGGCGAGAAGCTGACCAACGGCTTTGGCGCGGGCGCGAATCCCCAGATCGGCGCGAGAGCCGCCGAGGAGTCCATTGAGGACATCAAGGCCCTGCTGGACGGCACCGACATGGTCTTTATTACCGCCGGTATGGGCGGCGGAACCGGTACGGGCGCGGCTCCCGTTGTGGCGCGCGTGGCTCACGAGATGGATATTCTTACCATCGGTATCGTCACCAAGCCCTTCGGCTTCGAGGGTAAGCGCCGTATGGATCAGGCTCTGGCCGGAATCGCCGAGCTGAGCCAGTACGTAGATTCTCTGGTGGTCATTCCCAACGACCGCCTGAAGCAGGTCACTGACACCCGCATCACCCTCCAGAACGCCTTCGAGGTGGCTGACGGCGTGCTGGCCCGCGGTACTCAGAGCATCTCCGACCTCATCAGTGTCTCCGCTTTCATCAACCTCGACTTCGCCGACGTTTGCTCGGTCATGAAGAACGCCGGTCACGCACACATGGGTGTTGGCTCCGCTACCGGTAAGGATAAGGCAGAGCTGGCCGCCAAGGCCGCTATCTCCAGCCCCCTGCTGGAGTCCTCCATCACCGGTGCCCACGGTATCCTCATCAACATCACTGCCTCCCCCGACGTTGGTCTGGAGGACGTGGACGTGGCTTCCAGCCTGATCGCCGCCGAGGCCTCTCCCGATGCGAACGTCATCTGGGGTGTGAACTTCGACAACGAGCTGGAGGATGAGATGCGCATCACCATCATCGCTACCGGCTTTGATAACCAGAAGAGCATGAACAGAACCGCCGCTCCCGTGGCCGCCCCCGCTCCCGTAGCCGAGGCTCCCAAGGCTGAGCCCAAGGCCGCTCCCAAGACCGAGGCTCCCAAGCGCGAGAAGCCCAAGTCCTCCGCTGACGAGGAGCTGGATCGCCTGATGAAGGAGTTCGGTACCCCTAAGAAGAAGAAGATCAACCGCTGATCTCTCCCCAATCTGACTCTGTAGCAAAACGGCATTCCGCGTGGAGTGCCGTTTCTGTTT
>JAZNUO010000171.1:0-5579 GCA_045592305.1 Eubacteriales bacterium
GGAAGCATGACCTTTTAAATTTGGGTTTATCGCTGAGCTTTGCTCAGCGATAAACCCAAGTGAAATAATCCTTGCGGGATTGTGAAATTCGTGCTAAGCACGAGTGAAAAGCTCGCAAGCGAGCGTGAAATTCGCCCTTGCGGGCGGGTTGTAGTGGAAATGCTTCGGATTTCTCCATTTTGACTTGAAAATTAAAACCCGTAGGGTTTCTTCCTTCACCCGCCCGTAGGGCGGATTTCACTTGCGCGTAGCGCAAATTTCACGCACCGCTTGCGGTGCATTTCACACGCCGCAGGCGTATTTCACTGCGGTTTATCGGAACGATAAACTGCAGGGCATCTCTAAAAACTCCCCGCACAGCGAATCGGCGGAATCTTTTCCGTCATTCGTTACAAAAATCCTTCGCATAGGATCAACTATACGTGCGGATTTTTGTCTAGACTGACGAAAAACCTTCTCGCCGCTCGCCGCACGTTGAGTTATTAGAGATGCCCTGCAATTCATTTTACTCCTTCCCCACGATCTCGCTCCCTTTCCCGCTCTTAAAGATCGCATTGGCGGGAACGGCACCTCTGACCGAGGAAAGAGGATATACGTTCGTATGCGCCCCGATCACCGTCCCGGGATTCAGCACGCTGTTACAACCGACTTCCACAAAGTCTCCCAGCATAGCACCAAACTTCTTTCTGCCCGTGGGGATGGGGTCGAAATCCCCTTCAAAGCCCGCGGCGGGCTTGACTACGACAAGGCTCTTGTCGCTCTTGACGTTGGAGGTGATGGAGCCCGCCCCCATGTGGGACTTGTAGCCGAGAACGGAATCCCCCACGTAGTTGTAGTGAGGCACCTGCACCCCGTCGAAAAGGATGCAATTTTTCAGCTCGGAGGAGTTGCCCACCACACAGCCGTCCCCGATGAGGGCGGCCCCGCGGATGAAGGCGCAGTGGCGCACCTCGGTGTTCTCCCCGATGATGGTAGGCGCGCCAATATACGCGGTGGGGGCAACCGTGGCAGACTTGGCGATCCAGATATCCTCGGCGGGGTGGTCGTAGAGATCAGCGGGGAGGGTCGCGCCGATCTCACGGATGACCGTGGGAATGTCGGGGAGGATCTCCCAGGGGTACTCGGTATGCTCCAGCCAGGGGCGGGCGAGGGTGTGGGTGAGGTTAAAGAGGGATTGGGTACGGAGGGGGATGGTATGGTTTGGCATAGTTGGCTCCTTTGGGCGGTATTTCAAATTGGGGTTTGTCGAACAGATACAAGATACAGAGATACAAGATACAAGATATAGAACGGCTGTTGCTGCAAGGTTATTCATATCTTGTATCTTTGTATCTTGTAACTTGTATCTCACCGAAAATCTGCAATTTCTAGTTCAGACCGTCAGCCCTTCCCCCTGAATGACCCCCACCATCTCGGCGATATACGCCTCGCAGGTCCCCTCGTCGGCGGCCTCCACCATGACCCGCACCACGGGCTCGGTGCCGCTCTTACGCAGGAGCATACGGCCGTTACTGCCCAGTCGGGCATTGCAGTCGGTCAGCTTTTCCTTCACGGCGGGGTGGTTCAGCACCGCGTCCTTGTCGGGAACGCGGAGATTTCTCGTGATCTGGGGGTACATGACCACCGCCTCGGCCAGCTTGGAGAGGGGGAGCTTGCTGTCCACGATGCGCTCCATGACCATGATGGCGGTGAGGATACCGTCTCCCGTGGTGGCGTACTTGCGGAGGATGACGTGACCCGACTGCTCGCCGCCGATGACGTGACCGTTCTCGGTCATGTTCTCGTAGATGAAGCGGTCGCCCACGGTGGTCTGCACAAAGTCGATGCCCGCGTGATCCAGCGCGCGGTAGAGTCCCATATTGGACATGATGGTAGTAACCACCGTATTGTTCGCCAAGATCCCCTGCTCCTTCATGGACTTGCCGAGAACGTAGAGGATATGGTCGCCGTTGATCTCATTTCCCTTCTCGTCCACGGCGATACAGCGGTCAGCGTCACCGTCAAAGGCGAAGCCCACGTCCAGCCCCTTCTCCACCACCAGCTTTTTGAGGCGGTCGATGTGGGTGGAGCCGCAGTCCACGTTGATGTTGAGACCGTCGGGCTCGGCTCCCGTGACGTAGGTCTTGGCTCCCAGCGCCTCAAAGACCGCCCGACCGATCATCCACGCCGAGCCGTTGGCGCAGTCGAGCCCCACGCGGAAGTCCTTGTAGGAGTTGGCGGCCAGAGAGATGAGGTAGCCCACGTAGCGGTTGCGTCCCGCGGCGTAGTCGATGATGCGACCCACGTCAGCCCCCGTGGCGGCGGGGAGGTCTCCGTTCCACAGCTCGGACTCGGAAAGCCCCAGAGCAGCCGCGCCCCCGTCCAGATAGGTTTCAATGACCGCGATGGTATCGTCGTTGATCTTCTCCCCTCGGCGGTTGACCAGCTTGATGCCGTTGTCGGTGAAGGGGTTATGGGAGGCCGAGATCATGACCCCGCAGTCGAAGTCCTCTCTTTCGGTGACGAAGGAGACGCTGGGGGTGGTGGTGACGTGGAGCATGTAGGGATCGGCTCCCGAGGCGGTCAGCCCCGCCACGATGGCGTACTCGAACATGTAGGAGGAGCGGCGGGTGTCCTTGCCCACCACGATGCGGGGGCGGTGGGTGTTCACCCGCTCGTCGGCGGGCAGGCTCAGGTCATGCTCGCGGCAGTACCAGCCCAGGAATCGACCGATGCGGTAGGCGTGGTCGGCGGTGAGGGTTATGTTGGCTTCTCCGCGGAAGCCGTCGGTTCCAAAATATTTTCCCATGTGTATATCCTTTCCTCAAGCATTGCTTGCTCGTGCTTTTCCGTGAAAAACGGCGGAAATCCTTCGGATTTCTCCCTGTTCATTTGAGGGCATCTCTAAAAACCCCTCGCACGGCGAATCGGCGGAACCTTTTCCGCCCGAGCTTCGCTCGGATATCGTCACAAAAATCCTTCGTATTGCGTCAGCATATCAACTATACGCGCGAATTTTTGATTAGCGCCCGCAAGCGGGCCGACGAAAAATCTTCTCGCCGCTCCCCGTACGATGAATTTTTAGAGGTGCCCTTGAGATTGAAACCCGCAGGGTTTCTTCCTTCACCCGCCCGCAGGGCGGATTTCACTTGCGCGCAGCGCAAATTTCACGCACCGCGGGCGGGGCATTTCACACGCCGCAGGCGTATTTCACCGCGGTTTATCGGAACGATAAGCCGCCATTTCAGCTCCACCCATAGTATACCCTCTGTTTCGGTGCTTTGGTTGAACGCTGTGTGATTGTTTACAAAAAATATACATAACCTCCTGCGAAAAAGGTTTTGGGCGAAAGAAAACGTCCCAAGGGAATGGCGGTTGGGACGTTTTCTCCGGTCTGTGCCGCGCTCCGTGCGCGGGCGGGTCATTTCTTCCCCTTGATGCCCTCCCAGTAGGTCGCGGCGGCCTGCTCGGTCTTGTTGGGGCCGGGCCGATAGTAGCGCTTCCCCGGCAGATCGTCGGGGAGGTATTGCTGCTCCACGTAGTGGTTGGGGTAGGCGTGGGGATACTTGTAGCCCTTGAACAGGGGGCTTTGAAGGTGAACGGGGATGTTGACCCCCTTGCCCGCCTCCACATCGGCGGTGGCGGCATCCAGAGCCTCGTAGGCCGAGTTGGACTTGGGAGCCGTGGCCAGCAGCAGGGCGGCATGGATCAGGGGGATCCTTGCCTCGGGCAGACCCAGCTCACGGGCGGACTCACAGCAGGCGCGGACGATGGCGGCGGCCTGGGGGTAGGCCAGACCCACGTCCTCCGAGGCGATGACCTGCAGACGGCGCATGAGGGGGAACATCTCACCGAGGGAGAGCATCTTCGCCACGTAGAAGGCGGTGGCGTCGGGGTCGGAGCCGCGAATGGACTTCTGGAGACAGCCCAACAGGTCGTAGTGAGTGTCCTCGTTGAAATTCCCTATCCCCGTATCAAAGGCGGCGATATGCTCGGGCCTGATCTCGGCATCAGGCTCAAAGCCCGCGGTGAAGTAGGCGTTCTCCAACAGCCCCACGGCGCGGCGGACGTCCCCCCCCGCTCCCTCGGCCAGAGCAAGCCCCACCTTGTCCGAGATGGTGGTGGAGGTGCCGCCCCGCCCGTTGAGGTGATCCAGCGCGCGGCGGAGCATCTTCAGGCACTCGGCAGGGGGGACGGGCTTGAACTCGAAGAGGGAGGAGCGGGAGATGATGGCGTTGTAGACGTAGAAATGGGGGTTCTCGGTGGTAGAGGCGATGAGGGTGATGCGGCCGTCCTCCATGTACTCCAGAAGGGACTGCTGCTGCTTGCGGTTGAAGTATTGGATCTCGTCGAGATAGAGCAAGATACCGTTGGTTCCGAACATCCCCTCGGTCTGCGCCAGAATGTCCTTGACATCCTGCAGGGAGGCGGTGGTAGCGTTGAGCTTGTGGAACTCCATGCCCGACTGCGCGGCGATCACCGAGGCGGCGGTGGTCTTGCCCGTCCCGGGAGGGCCGAAGAAGATCATATTGGTCATGCGGCCTGCCTCCACCATACGGCGGAGAACACCGTTCTTTCCAAATAGGTGAGCCTGACCCACAATTTCGTCCATGGTCTTGGGACGCAGGGCATCGGCCAGCGGCGCGTTATGCATCATACGGATTCGATTCCTTTCCCGCCTCGCGGGCGGTTTCTTTCTTCCTTTATTATACAGGATACGGTGGGTTTTGTCAAGCAAAACCGCAACGCCGTATGCAGGGCTTCAGATGGTCCTGACCACGGTCTTGAAGAACTCCAGCTCCTCCCCCGAGGGACCGCGGACGAAGGCGACCCGCAGGGTCAGGCGCAGGGGGTGGGAGTCCAGGGGAATCTCGCAGGGTGGCTTGACCGACTGCGCCCCTGCCTCCAGCGCGATGCGGTAGGCCTCGTCCACGTTCTGGGCGGAGAAGGCGAAGTGGAGGAAGGGGTTGCCGTCCTCCGTCCCCGCCACGCGGTCGGTGTTCAGGGCAGGCTTGGCGAAAAGCTCCACCAGAGAGCCGTCACCCATATCCAGCAGGGCGATGCGGGTGTCCCCCTCGCCCCATTGGGTGTAAACGGTGAGTCCGAGAGCCTTGTAGAAGGCCAGAGACCTGTCAAAATCCTTGGCGGCGATGGCCATGTGGGCGTAGCCCAGACCCTTGATAACGGTATTGGACATGGTATGTTCTCCTTGATTTGTTTTTTTGTGAGCTTGAAATACAAGATACGCGCCGGACAAGCCCAAGCGTGCCCGACAGACACAAGATATGCAAAAACCCTTACGGCGGCTCCCGTTCCTATATCCCGCATCTCCTCGATAAACCCAAATGCAACGGTTCCGTCAATATTTCAAATTGGGGTTTGTCGGCAGGGGCTCTGCCCCTGCACCCCGCTTAAACCCTTCTTGAAAGTCTCCTCGCTTTCGCTCGGTGCAAATTCGCCTTCGGCGAAGTTTGCGAAGGGTTTAAGAATCCCAACAACTTTCAATAAAGGTCTATTTATCAATATTTTTTTGAAGGTTCTTGAAGGGTGTCCAGAGGGAAACTTCGCACAGTTTGCCATAGGCAAACTTGCACCGAGCG
>JAZNUO010000172.1:0-3309 GCA_045592305.1 Eubacteriales bacterium
GGAAACTTCTTGAAAGAAGTTTCCCTCTGGACTCCTTTCAAGAACTTTCAAAAAATCATTAATTATCAATCCTTTTTAAAGGTTTTTGGAGATTCTAAAGAACCTTTTGCAAAAGGTTCTTTGGTGGGGTGCAGGGGTGAAACCCCTGCCCGATAAACTGCAATTTGAGTCCCTCCCCGCCGCACAAAAAACCGCCGAGCCGAAGCTCAGCGGTTTTCTTGTATCAAGTTACAATGAATCCCGATTCAAAATCAGCTCAGCTTGGACTGGTTGATCTTGATGCCGGGGCCCATGGTGGATGCGATCACGCAGGACTTGATATACTGACCCTTAGCGGCGGCGGGCTTAGCCTTGATGACTGCGCCGACCAGAGTGTCGAAGTTAGCCTGAAGCTTCTCGGCACCGAAGGAAGCCTTACCGATGGGGCAGTGGATGATGTTGGTCTTGTCGAGACGGTACTCGATCTTACCGGCCTTAGCCTCACGGACAGCGCGGGCAACGTCGGGGGTGACGGTGCCGGCCTTCGGAGAGGGCATCAGACCCTTGGGACCCAGAATCTTACCCAGACGACCGATGGTGCCCATCATGTCGGGGGAAGCGACGACCACGTCGAAATCGAACCAGTTCTCCTTCTGGATCTTCTCAGCCAGTTCAACGCCGCCAACGTAGTCAGCGCCGGCCTCCTGAGCCTTGGCGATGTTGTCGCCCTTGGCGAAGACCAGAACGCGAGCGGTCTTACCGGTACCGTTGGGGAGGATGACGGCACCGCGGACCTGCTGGTCAGCGTGACGGGAGTCAACACCCAGACGGATGTGGATCTCGATGGTCTCATCGAACTTTGCCTTGGAGGTCTGGCAAACCAGAGCCAGAGCCTCGGCAGGATCATACATCTTGCTCTTGTCGATCAGCTTGACGCTGTCGGCATACTTCTTTCCAACTTTAGCCATTTCCGTATACCTCCTTCAATTAGTCCTCGACGGTGATACCCATGGAGCGGGCGGTACCTGCGATCATGCTCATGGCAGCCTCGAGGGAACCGGCGTTCAGGTCGGGCATCTTGGTCTCTGCGATCTTCTGCACCTGCTCACGGGTCAGCTTGGCGACCTTGTCCTTGTTGGGCTTGGCGGAAGCGGTGTCGATACCGGCAGCCTTCTTGATCAGGACGGGAGCGGGAGGAGTGTTGGTGATGAAGGTGAAGGAGCGGTCAGCGTAGACGGTGATGACAACGGGAATGATGAGACCGATGTCATTCTTGGTGCGCTCGTTGAACTCCTTGGTGAACACGGGGATAGCCACACCGTACTGACCCAGAGCGGGACCTACGGGAGGCTGGGGGGTAGCCTTACCGGCGGGAAGCTGGAGCTTGATATAACCCATAATTTTCTTAGCCATAATGTTTGAACCTCCAAATGTGGTACTTGTACGGGAGAGTTGCCAGTGGCAGTATTTTCTCCCTCCCACGGCGGACGCGGTCGCGGCTAAGCACACCGTTCCGCACCCCTTTCACGGGGATTTTGTTGCAGACGGGGACTCCATGATTCAAGGGGAGTCCTTTGGTTGGGCGGCTTCGCCCTGAAAAAAGTGTAGATCGAAACGATCAGTCGGCGGGCTTGATGGCGGATGCCTCCAGCTCGACGGGCATATCGCGGCGGCCACGCTTGACCAGAACCGTGACGTTTCGCAGATCGTCGGAGATCGACTGGACGACACCCGTGTAGCCCTCGAACAGGCCGGCAACGATCTGCACGTTGTCGCCCACGTTCACGGCCAGGCGTACCTTGACCTCCTCAATGTTGAGAGCCTCGACCTCAGCGTCGGACAGGGGGGTGGGACGGGACCCGGGACCCACGAATCCGGTCACGCCCGTGATGTTACGGACGGCGTGCCAGCTCTCATCGGTCATGACCATCTTGATGTAGACGTAGCTGGGGAAGATCTTGACCTCCACCACCTTCTCGACGTCACCGTTCTTTTCGACGATGGTCTCGACGGGAATGCGGATATCGAAGATCTTGTCTCCGAGACCGCGGTTCTCTACGATCTTTTCAAGGTTTGCCTTGACCTTGCTTTCATAGCCCGAATAGGTGTGCGCCACATACCACCGCGGGCCTACGTTCATCTCATCGATATCACTCATGTCGGATCACCCTTGAATCAGTGGATCAGTTCACCCAGAAGGATCATACCCTTGGAGAACACGAAATCCAGCACACCAATGGCGGCGGCAATAGCGAGAATGATGATGATGACAACCAGTACGTTCTTCTTCAGCTTGTCCTTGGGGCACCAGGTGATCTTGCCGCACTCGGACTTCAGACCCTTCCACCAGGAGGGGATCTTCGCGCGGAATACGAAGGCCAGGACCGCCAGACCGATCAGGATGACCGCGCCAACACCCAGGTTGATGTAACCGCGGATTCTGCGCTGTCTTGCCTTCTCCTGCTCTTCCTTGTTGACGGTAGTACCCTCTTCCTTGGTAGTACCTTCTTCCTTAGTGGAAGTCTCGGTACCCTTCTCGGTGGAGGACTCGGCACTCGTGCCTGCCTCGGTCTCCTCGGAGCTCTCGGGCTCGGTGGCCTCGACGGTCTCGGCGACGGTGGTCTCCTCGGCGGTGGCGGCATCCTCCGCGAACGCGGGGACGGCGGCCAGCACGGAAACCAGCATCAGGAGAGACAGGAGAGCAGCCAGGACAGCCAGCTTGTTGCTCTTAAACATGTTCATTCCTCCCAATCACTTAGACTCTTTGTGAAGAGTGTGCTTGCGGCAGAATTTGCAGTGCTTCTTGAGCTCAAGTCTGTCAGGGTTGTTCTTCTTGTTCTTCATTGTGTCGTAGTTTCTCTGCTTGCACTCAGTGCAGACCAGAGTGACCTTGACTCTTACTTCATTAGCCATGATATCGGCACCTCCCATAAAAATTATTTGCAGTCTCACGGAAGTAAGACTGCCGTGTACCTCCCTCTCCGAAAGCCCGTGTCCGTCTTGTGGCGCAAGTTTCGGGCACAACAAAAAAGCTCTTCGCAGAGGTGATGCCATTATACCACAACTCTCTTTCTGTGTCAAGGGTTTTTTTGATATTTTATGAATTTTATGAAATTTCACACGAACGGGGCGGGGGGAGAGGGTAGAGATTGGCAGAATCACGAAAATAGGGAGGACACGATAGACTTTATGTACTTTTCTCTCCCTGTCGAGAGAAAAGTACCAAAAGAGCGCCACGTAAGGAAAGTACCCACGGTACTTTCCTTACGGATCCTTTCGCCTGATCTGCGTGCCCATTTGCCGGTGGGCAAATGGGCTGACACGCTGTCA